>JAQGHJ010000194.1 GCA_028288905.1 Phycisphaerales bacterium
GAGGATCAGCGCGATCGTCTGCGGGTGCTCGTCCTGGATGAACGTCAGCAGGTTCTCGCTCTCCGCCTTCTGCAGGAACGCGAACGGGGTGGTGGCCACCTGCTGGGCGACCTGCTTGATCGCCTTCTCCGCGTCCTCCGGGCTGAGCGACTTGCGGAGCAGGGCCTTGGCGTACTCCAGCCCGCCCTCGGTCACGTACGCGTTCGCCAGGGCGAGGTGGTAGAACTCGCCGAGCACCTGCCGGCGGGTCGGGACCTGCACCTGCCCGAGCGACGCGATCTCCCGACTGACCTCCTCGATCATCTCCGGCGGCAGCAGCTTGAGCACCGCGGCCGCCTGGTCCTGCTCCAGCGACAACAGCAGGATGGCCGACTTCCGGACGCCGTTGATGTCTGCCTGAGCCATGGGGAGCAAGGGATGAAGGAAGAAATTCGAAGGATGAAACAAACGGCGTGACGAGCGGGACAAACAATCGGGTGGCGGTGAGAGACGAAGCGGCGTGGTCCCGCTTCATCCCTCGTCCTTCCGCATTCATCCTTACGACTACCGCTGGTTCATCCACCGCTTGATGAGCTGGGCGGCGGTGTCCGGGCTCTCGCTGACCAAGCTGGTGACCTGGGACAGCATCTGCTGGGTCTTGATCGTGTCGTCGTCGAGCTCCATGCCGTCGAGCGTCGGGTCTTGGGCGGCGACCTCGCCGACCATCGCCTCGAACGCGCTGAGCGTTGTCGGCCCGGACGGCAACTTTGCCGTGGCCCCGCCGCCCGCGGCGGCGGACGTCGCGACCGAGTGGACGGGGATCGGGGCACCCTTGCGGACGATCATCGACATCATGAACAGGCTGACGATGGCGAGCCCGCCGAGGGCGATCTCCTTCACATTGCTCGTCACGACCGCCCCGATCCCGCCGGCCCCGGCGAGTTGCACCGTCGGCACCGGAACCGCGTCGACGAAGTCGTCGACGGTGATCGCGTCCTGGGAAGTGATCTGGGTCAGCGCCCCGACCGCACGGCGGATCTTCGCGAACTCGGCCTTGGCGGCATTGTCCAGGGACGCCGCATCCGGCTCCTTGGCCGTCGGGTCGCCGTTCTTGGCCGCCCGCACGAGGTAGCTCCGCGGGACGCGGACGGTCACGCCGGTCGCGGTCGCCTCGCCGGCCGGGGTGTGCACCGACAGCTTCTCGAGGCCCGGCGCGATGAAGTTCGTCATTGACTCGGTGTTGTCGTTGTCCGCCCGCTCGCTGCCGGCCGGCGGGGAGGCTGGCATCGTCCCGACGTTCGGCATCACCCCGCCCTCGGCTGGGGCGTTCTGACGGTTGGTGTTCTCCTTGTCCCGCTTCGTGCTCTGCTGCAACTCGATCAGCGACTTCTCGCGGTCGTAGAGGACCTTGTCCGACGTCTTCGTCGAATTGTTCACCCGGTAGGTGACGGCCACCCGTAGGTCGTCGATGTCCTTGAAGTAGTTCTGGATCTTGTCCGTTAGCTTCTTCTCGGCCTGGTACTGGACGTCGAGCGACGCGTCCGCGCCCATGTCCGCCCCGGCGGCCGTATCGTCTTGCACCGGGATGAGCCGGTCGTTCACTACGACCTTCACCCGCTTGACGGTAAGGCCCGCGTGGGCCCCGGACACGAAGTGGGCGATCGTCTTGGCCATCGCCTTGGCGTTGGCATCGGGGTTGCGAAGGGCGACGGAGACGCTGGCGGACGGCTCGATGTTCCCGTCGCCGATCCGCCGCTGACTCGTCTTGTCGATGATCACTTTGGCCGACGACACGCCGGGGAAGCCGCCGATGTACTCCTCGAGCATCAGCTCCTTCGCCCGGTTGAACATCGCGCTCTGGCGGTCCTGACCGTCCCACGGGGTGAGCTTGGCGATCGCCTTGTCGAACCCGTTGCTGGCGTCCTTCGGGAGCATGTTCTCGAACCCGAGCGTGGCGACGGCTTGGACCCGCCGGTCGGCCGGGACCAGCATCCGGCCGTCGGTGCCGACCTTGTGGTCGATGCCGGCGGCCGTCAGCCGGGTGCCGATCCGGGCGATGTCCTCTTGGGCCAGCGTCATGTCCAGCAACGGCTCCATCTCCGGGGTTCCGGCGTACCGGCCCCAGAGCCAGAGTGTCATGACCATGATGGTCACGAGCGCCCCGGAGAGCATCTTCTGGCTCGGCGTCAGGCCGGCCAGCTGTTGTTGAACCCGCGCGAACTGAGACTTGACCAAATCCATCGCCCAGCCCTCCATGGCTGTTAGATCGATCCGAGGCCGCTGGCATCCATGCCGGCGTTATCCGACGCGCCGCAGTGGCGTCACGTCAGGCGTTCTTGAAGTGCGTCCGCAGTCTATCGCTCGAAACTCCGAATACCATCCCGGATAAACGGCTAACGTCGCCGATTCCTGTGGACGGTCAACCGTAATAATCGTGGACGAATTGTGCGTCGGGGACCGCACGAAACTTCGAT
Source organism: Phycisphaerales bacterium (assembly GCA_028288905.1). Taxonomy (GTDB): domain Bacteria; phylum Planctomycetota; class Phycisphaerae; order Tepidisphaerales; family Tepidisphaeraceae; genus Humisphaera. The sequence continues at coordinate 2,454 of JAQGHJ010000194.1, forward strand.
CGGTCCACTTCCGCTCGGTGACGCCGGGACGGGGTGAAATCCACTCCAAAAACCCGCTGAGGCCGCCGTGCCAGTAGGGTCCTACGCCCCGGCCCCAGCTGTACTCCAAGAGGCTACGAATGGTTCGTCCGGGTCGCGGGAATTCGGTCGGGCTCGGTTGGAAGCCGGTCGGCGACGTCGGTGGTGAGATGGTTGCCTAGGTTCCGCCGCGATCGTGGAGCGCCCCGGTGGCTATGCCTTGGGCACCAGGGGCTGCGGTGATCAGACGCCCGCGGCACCCAGGCCGGCGGTAGAACGCGGAGTCGTGGCCGGACTGAAGTGGCCGGACTGCCGGGGGTACCGCTTCCACCGGTGGTAGATTTGCGGTGGTGTGGAGCTGGAGGCGGTGCCCCGCTTATCAGGCCGGCGATTCGCCCAGCGGGAGGTACGCGGGGATCGCCCGCGCAAAACGAGCGAGGTTCGGCCGCGTCGGGAGGGGCTCAGACGGAGATGTTCTTGATCTCGTCGTAGGCGTCCATCAGCTTCGCCCGGATGGCGAGCAGCGTCTTGAACGCCATGTCGGACTTCTCCATCGCCGTCATCACGCCGGCCACGTCGTCCGACCTGCCCGTAGCCAAGTTCTCGACCGCTTGGCTGGCGTCCTGCTGGAGCTTCGACACCTCGTTGATCTGACCCTTCAGCACGTCGGCGAAGCTGTCGCCAACGGGCGCCGCCGTCGCCTTGACCGGAGCGCCGGCCCCCAGCTTGGCGGCGATGTTGGAGTCGATGCCGTTGATCATGGCGCGGAGGTCAGTGGCCCGTCGTCCGTGGTCAGTAGGGGCAGACGCCTCGCGGACCCGATCGGCAGCGGACGGCGGCGGGGCCGGAGCGTCGCCAGCCTCGCTCTACTGGCCCCTGGCTACGGACTACGGACGGTTCAGGCAATCAGCCGGAGCGTCGCGTTCATCATGGCCTTCGTCACGTCCATCAGGTTCACGTTCGCCTCGTAGGCCCGGGACGCCTCGATCGCGTTCACGAACTCGACCGACTGGTCGACGTTCGGGTACATCACGTACCCGTCCTTGTCCGCGTCCGGGTGGCCGGGCTCGTACTTCGGCACGAACGGGGCGGGGTCCGACTGGATCTCGGCCACCCGCACGCCCGGGGCGTCCGGGCGGTCGGCGGACCGGCCCTCCATCAAGGTCGCGAACTTCCGCCGGTACGGCTCGGGCTGGCCGGCCGCGTTGCGGGTCGTGTCCGAGTTCAGAATGTTCTGGGCAATCACGTCCAGCCGGGTCCGCTGGGCCGTCAGCCCGCTAGCACCCATGTCGAGCACGTCGAACATCGCGTCGCCTTCCCTTCCGTGGTGATCTTGTCCTCGCGCTCCGCGCAGGGCGGCCTTCCATGGCCTGATCGGTCTATCGGCGTTCAGGGTCGCGGCTCGACGGCGGGACGGTCCCCGCCTCACCGCTTAGGACACCCGTTCCTTCAGCGCCATCTCCAGGGCCGAGAACTGCTTCCGCAGCAGCTCGATGACCAGGTTGTGGGTCATCGCGTTCTTCGCCTGGTCCGTCATGAGCTGTTCCATCGACCGGGCCTGCCCGTCGTGGAAGAGCATTCCCCGCTCCGGGTCGGAGACCTCGGCGGCCACGTCGTCGAACGAGGCGGCGTCCGGGCCGTCCGCCGCCCGGGCGTCGGCCCGCTCGCGGAGCAGGGACCGGAACCGCTCCTCGTCCAGGTCCGCCGCCTGGTAGCCGGGCGTGGAGATGTTCACCACGTTCTCGGCAATCAGCCGGTGGCGGGTCTGGGTGAACCGTAGCCACTGCTCCAGCAGCGGCCCGTTCCCTTGGTTGAGCATCCGGTCCACAAACATGGTTCGACCTCGTCCTTTCAAACCACGTGCCAGCCCGACGGCGGGCGAAACGCTCGGGGAATCCAGCAGTCGTCCGTGGCGGCCGCGCAACTCGTGCGCCTCGACGTCGGCAGGTTCTGCGCCCTTCGTCACTCCGTCTCGACGCTTTCCAGCGTCGGCTCGCCTTCGTCCTTCCACTTCTTCAGCTTCATGCCGAGCGTGCGGACGCCGATGCCGAGCGCCCCGGCCGTCTTGATCCGGTGCCCGCGGAACTGGCGGAGCGTGCTGAGGATCACCTGCTTCTCGATGTCGGCCAGCGGCTTGCCGGCTAAATCGTCGACGGCCGCGGCGGCGGGCGGCTTGGCCACCTTCAGCCACGGCTCGATCGTCGTCGCGCGGACCACGCCCGGCTGCGTCTCCAGTACGGTCGCCCGCTCGACGATGTTCTGGAGCTCCCGCACGTTGCCCGGCCAGGTGTACCGCTGCAGCAGCCGGACGGCCTCCGGCTCCAGGTGCCGGAACGCCTCACCAGACCGGCGGGCGGCCTTGCTTAGGAAGAACCGGCACAGGTCCGGCACGTCCTCCGGACGCTGCCGCAGCGGCGGCAACTCGACCGGCACCACGTTGAGCCGGTAGAACAGGTCCTGACGGAACCGCCCCGCCTCCACCTCTTCCTCGAGGTCGCGGTTCGTCGTCGCGATCACCCGCACGTCGACCGGCTGCGACACGCTCGACCCGACACGCTCGAACACGCTTTCCTGAAGCACCCGCAGCAGCTTCGCCTGCAACGCCGGCGCGATCTCGCTGATCTCGTCGAGCAGCAGCGTGCCGCCGTCGGCCAACTCGAACCGCCCGCGGCGGAGCTTGTCGGCGCCGGTAAACGCGCCCCGCTCGTGCCCGAACAACTCGGACTCCAGCAGGTTCTCGCTCAGGGCGGCGCAGTTGACGGCCAGAAACGGCTTGTCCTTCCGCGGGCTGGCGGCGTGGATGGCCCGGGCGACGACCTCCTTGCCGGTCCCGCTCTCGCCGCGGATTAGGACGGTGGCGGCGCTGCGGCCGACCCGCTCGATCTTCTCCTTTACCTCCCGCATCGCCGGCCCGTCGCCGACGAGCGGCCGCGGGGCCATCGCGGTCTCGGCGACGGACCGCAGCACGAGGTTCTCGCGGGCCAGGCGGGTGTGTTCGAGCGTCCGCTCGACGAGGTGCTTGATCTCCTCCCCGTCGAACGGCTT
>JAQGHJ010000207.1 GCA_028288905.1 Phycisphaerales bacterium
CGACCCCGGGGCCGGTGGCGGCCGGCGACGTTTGCTGGGGCGCCGCCGCCGCCGGCCCGGGCGCGGCCGGGGTCGCCGACTCGTCCCCGCCGTCCGGCGGGAACACCTTCGTCACGTCCTCCTCGTCGACCTGCGCCCGCATCACGAGGTTGCCCGGGCTCGTGTCGGCCACCGTCACGATCAGGTCGTTGACGGCCACCTTCGTCCCGAGCTGCTGCGGCTTGTCGAGCACGAACCCGTCGATCGGGCTGACGACCTTCGTCTGCTCCAGGTTCCAGGTGGCCGTCTTGAGCGCCGACTCGGCCTCGGCCAGCTCGCGGTCAAGCTTCAGCTTCGCCTGGAGCTTCTGGGCCTTGAACGACTCGAAGTCGCTGACGAGCGTCTTGAGCCGGTCCAGTGCCCGGTCGTAGTCGGACTGGTTGGCGGCCCCGGCCTCGATGCCAGCACCGTACCGCTTGAACTCCCGTGTGGCCGCCCCGACGAGCTCGCCGTACGCGGCGATCTTCGCGTCCATTTCCTGGAGCACCGGCGAGGTCTGCTCGTGGGCCCGGGCCCGCTTCTCCACCGCGTCGGCGGCCGACCGGTCGTACGCCTGCTGGAACTGCTCGTTGTAAATGACCGCCAGCACCTGGCCCTTGGCGACCCGGTCCCCCTTATCGACGTAGGCGGCGACGCCGGCGGGCTTGCCACCGGCGGCTCCCGCGTCGGCCGTGCGCGCCTTAGCCGTGCCCGCCTCGGCCGGGCCGTGGACGAACCCGTCGGCCGGGGCCCGGATCGGATGCTCCCGGTCGGCCGGCTCAAGGGTGCCGGTCGCGTAGAAGGCTTGGACGGCCGGCCCCTCGACCAGTTCGGTGACGGTGACGGCCGGCCGGGCGAACCGGACCGCGGCCGCCGCCACGACGGCAACGGCCGCCACGACGGCGGCGAGGACGACCCACTTGGTGAGGGATTGGGCGCGGCGTTGAGGCATGGCGATGAGGCAAATGATAGCAGGCGAAACCCTGATTGTGAAAAATTTCACGAACAGGGAGTCCGCATTGCGACCGAGTCGGGGGCCTCGAAGACGATGCTGGCGGCGGGCCTCACTTATGCCAACGATGGGCTTTCCTAGCGGGTTCAAATTGGCCCCGCCCGCGAGGGTGGGGGGTTCGGGCGTCTGGCACGCTGCGCACTCGGACCCCACCCTCCCGGGTGGGGCTATTCAAGAGCTGCTACTCCCATCCGCGCGGTGCCGTAGGCGGGTTATGCACGGGTGCCTGCCCCCGCCCTCGTCCGTCCCGCAGCCCCGCCGGCCCGGACGGCCGGTTCAGGCGTCTTGACACCCCTGGCGGGGAGTTCTACGGTTCGGTCGTGGCTCCCCGCCGTAGGTCGCCCCGCCGCTTCGGCGCGCGGACGGGCCGCCGGTCCCGTCCGTCCGCCCCTCAGGAGGGTCCCCGCGATGTCGGTCCAAATGGAGCTGCACAAGATCATCATCTCCGAGACCCAGGACCAGCAGGTGATCGTCCTGAAGGAGGTGGACGGGGAGCGGAAGTTCCCGATCGTGATCGGGACCGACACGGCCATGGCGATCGACCGCCGGCTCAAGGGGCAGATCCACCCCCGCCCGCTCACCCACGACCTGCTGGCGAGCGTGATCGAACTGATGGGCGGGACGATCGAGCGGATCGAGATCAACAACCTCGAAGACCACACGTTCTTCGCCCGCATCTGCATCCGCCAAGACGGGCACACCCACAAGGTCGACAGCCGGCCGAGCGACGCCATTGCCGTCGGCGTCGCGACGTCCGTCCCGATCTACGTCGCCGAGCACGTGCTGGACGAGGTGTGCTGAGCCGCGCGGGGGGGGGCGCCGGGCATGGCTGCATTCCCATCGTTCCCGGCCCACCTCTTTCCCTCCGGTCCGACCGTTTGCGCTGTGTTCCCTACATCAAGGTTCAGGTCGTGTGGCGGGTGCCCGAGTAGCTCCACCCGGGGCGGTGGGGTCGGACGACGCGAGGGCCGGACTACGGAACCCCAGCCTCCCATGTGGGGTACTCGGGCACTCGCTACACCAATTAGGGCATCTCTATAGTACCGGTATCGCACCCGCCGTTTCAGCGACCTTCGCGCCCCGCGAACCGCTTGCGGTCGAACCCCCGCCGCCCGCCGCACCCGCCGATCGTGCCCGGACGCGACCCACACCAGCGGATCGAAACGCTGCCGGAGAAACTCGGCGTGAAATTCTATCGATGCAACAGACGTTTCTTGGCGGCGTTGAAGCCGGCAGATGATTTGGCTTATCCACGGGCCCACAGGAACTTGCGTCTCGGCGGCGTCCGTGTGGCCCGGGTTGGACGACGTCGTGCGTCGCCGGTGCCCGACGGACCGGGTTCCGTTACCCGCTGCGGGTGCTACACTTTTCCCCTAGAGGCGCGGTCGGACGTGTCGGACCGAGGGTTGTCGGCGTGGTGCCGGCATGGCGGTCGACCGATCCCGGCCGCGGTAGAGGAGCGAAACGCCATGCAGATGATCGAAGCGGTAATCAAGCCGCAGAAGCTGGACAACGTCAAGGGTGCATTGGCCAAGATCGGAATCCTGGGGGTGACGGCCGTCGAGTGTAAGGGGTTCGGCCGGCAGATGGGCCACACCGAGCGGTACCGCGGGGCGAAGATGGACGTCGGGTTCGTCCCAAAGGTGCTGCTGAAGATCTGCGTCAAGAGCGCGGACGCCGAGGCGGCCGTCACCGCCATCACCGAGGCCGCCCGGACCGGCGAGGTCGGCGACGGCAAGATCTTCGTGTACCCGGTCGCCGAGGTGATCCGCATTCGGACCGGCGAGCGGCAGGAACAGGCGCTGTGAAGGTGAGGATGAAGGCGGAAGGATGAGGAACGAAGGGGACCCGGGTTCGGCTTTGCCCTATATCCCTCACTCTTTCGCCTTAATCCTTACTTCCTCAGTGCCTCGCCTCCAGAAACGCCCGCGCCCGATCCGTGCGCGGGGCGTTGAAGAACTCGGCCGGCGGGGCGTCCTCGACGACGACCCCGCCGTCCATGAACAGCACGCGGTCGGCCACGTCCCGGGCGAACCCCATCTCGTGGGTGACGGCCACCATCGTCATCCGGTGGGCGAGCGACCGCATCACCGCCAGCACCTCTCCGACCATCTCGGGGTCCAGCGCGCTGGTCGGCTCATCGAACAGCAACACCTTCGGTCGCATGGCCAGCGCCCGGGCGATCGCGACCCGCTGCTTCTGCCCGCCGCTCAGTTGGGCCGGGTAGGCGGCCGCCTTGTCCGAAAGCCCGACCTGCGCCAGCAGGTCCTGGGCGGCCTGCTCGGCGGCGTCTCGGGAATCGCCGCACACCGTCGTCGGCCCGAGCGTGACGTTCCGCAGCACGGTCAGGTGCGGGAACAGGTTGAAGTGCTGGAACACCATCCCGACGTCCGCCCGGGCCCGCACCGCGTCCGCCCCCCGGGCTGTGATCTCGTGCCCGGCGATGACGACCCGCCCGCTCGTCGGCACCTCCAACAGGTTCAGGCACCGCAGCAGCGTGCTCTTGCCCGACCCGCTCGGCCCGAGCAGGCACACCACCTGGTTGGCCGGCACGCTCAGGTCGATCCCCCGCAGCACGTGCAGGGAGCCGAACGACTTGGTCAGGGCGGTGACGTCGATCATGGGCGTAGAGGGGAAGAGAGGAAGAGGGGAAGTAGGCAGTGAAAACGCGGAGGCGGAGCGGACGAGCGACGGACGTCATCGTCCGCATCCCCCGCTGCCTACTTCCCCTCTTCCTCTCTTCCCCTCTACCCAGGGATGCGGAGCTTGCGTTCGAGGACCCGCAGGCTGGCGGTGATCGTCACGGTCATGGCGACGTACACGAGGGCGACGGCCAGCAGGGTCGGGAACACGGCGTACGTCCGGGCCCGGTAGATCTCCCCCTGCTTCACGACCTCGGCCACCGCGATCGCGCTCAGCAGGGACGTGTCCTTCAGCAGCGTGACGAACTCGTTCCCGAGCGGCGGGACCGCGACCCGGAACGCCTGGGGGAACACGACGTGCCGGAACGTCTGGGCGGCCGTCAGCCCCAACGCTTTGGCCGCCTCCGTCTGCCCGCGGTCAATCGACC
>JAQGHJ010000231.1 GCA_028288905.1 Phycisphaerales bacterium
TGGGGCGGCGGGCAGTTCGGGTACGTGTACCGGTCGACCGATGGCGGGAAGCACTTTACGGTCATCGACGAGTCGAAGCTGCTGGCCGCGACCGACCCGGGTACTACCCGACCCGGGCGAACGGCGCCGGGACCGACGGGGCGGTGTACAGCGTCCGGGTCGCCCCGGACGGCGTCGTGTACGCCGGGACCGAGAGCGCGGGCGTCATCCGCTCGGCCGACCACGGCGCGACGTGGCACCCGTTGGACCCCGACTATGCCGACCCGAACAGCCCGCTGGGGCGCGTGAACAACGCGGGCAACGTGGGCGGCATCGGGTTCACGGCCGGCGGGAAGGTCGTCGTCCAAGGCCAGCCCGGGGCGGGCGGCTCGCCGCCGCAGGACCCGTCGCACGTGTACCTGTGGCTGGCCGACCCGGTGGCCCACACGGTCGCGACGGCTGGCGCGTTCCCGGCGTACTTCTTCGGCGGGCAGCAGGTCAGCCAGATCGTGACCGACGCCGCCGGCACCCTGTTCCTGCACTCCGACGTCGCCGCCACCCGGGCCGACGGCACCACCGGTCCCGGCGGCGTCTTCGCGTCCACCGACGGGCTGAGCTGGACGCCGTTCAACGCCGGCATCAACAGCGCGTTCTTCGTGCCGTCCCTGAACCAGTGGGTCGACACGAACGGGAAGGGGGCGGAGGGATCGATCGCCGTCGTCGGGAACGACGTGTACCTGGCGACGACGGACGGGCGGATCTGGCGGTACACCGACGCCGTGCCCGAGCCGTCGGCGGTCGGGGTGGCCGCCGTCGCCGCCGCAGGTGCCGAGCTCGCCCGGCGGCGGCGGCGGAAAGGCGCGAACCTGATTGGGCGGCCGCCGCGGCCGACCGGGCCAGGCCCGTTCAGGGCTGGCCGGTTCCGGTCGACGCCCGACGGCACGCGGCGGGGCATGATGGTTCTCCCCCCGACCCGGTCCGCGGCGGTGCATCCGAAGGGTCCGACCGCACGCTCCGGCGGCGGGGACGGCCCTTGATGCACCGGCCGGACGCGCAGGTCGGCGGCCCGAGGAACCCCGCCATGTTCGAGACGCTCGAAACCCGCCGGCTGATGTCCGTGTCCCTGAACGCCGCCTCGCACGTCCTGACCGTCAGCGGCACGGCGGCCGACGACGTGCTGACGGCGGACGCCCAGGGGGCGTCCCTCGTCGTCCACGACAACGCGGCCGTCAAGGCGTTCCCGCTGTCGGCGGTCAAGTCGATCGTCGTCGACGGCGGGGACGGGGCGGACAAAATCGTCGTCTGGCCGACGGTCAAGCTCCCGACCGTGCTGCGGACCGGGCCGGGGGCGAACGACGCCGTCCAAGGCGGCGGCGGGCGGGACCAGATCTACGTCGAGTCGCCGGCGTCCGACGCGTACGGCGGCGACGGGAACGACGTGATCTACGGCGGGCTGGACACCTCCGGGGACAACGACCTGTTCGGCCAGGCCGGGGACGACCGGTTCGTGATGAAGAACGCCGGCGGGCTGATCTGGTGCGACGGCGGGCTGGGGGTGGACACGGCCGACTTCTCGGCCGAGACGGACGGGCTGCTGCTGCAAAACGGGTGGGCCGGCGAGTACGACCTGTACCGGAACGTCCCCGTGCCGAACGACCAGGCCGGGCACTTGGCCGGGTTCGAGAACTTCGTCGGCGGGAAGGGGAACGACTACCTCCACGGGGACGCGGCCAACAACATCCTCTGGGGCAACGCCGGCAACGACCGCCTGTACGGCGGTGCCGGCGACGACCTGCTCAACGGCGGGGCCGGTATCGATCGCCTATACGGCGAGGCGGGCAACGACACGCTGCAGGGCAAGGACTGGGCGGCCGAGGTCCTCGACGGCGGGACCGGGACCGACACGGCCCAGGCGGACGTCAGCGACCTGGTGACCGGGGTGGAGGTGGTCGTGCCGTAGGCCACTTCTTGTAGGCCACCGTGTCACGGGCGGGCGGCGAACCCGTCCCGGACGGCGGCGTACTTGTCCGGCTCGGTCGTCGGGTTCGGGTGGGTGTAAACCATCACCCCGTCGGCCGCCCGCCGGGCCTCGGCCATCACGGCCCGTACGTACGCCGGCGTCGACGACCCGGCCCGGCTGTGCTTCGTCTGGTACACGTCGACGATCACCGTCAGGTCCGGGCCGAGCAGTTCCCGCAGCCGGTCGACCTCCGGCTTCACGGTGCCCGTGTCGGTCAGGTTCTGCTTCACGGAGTCGTTGCGGTACGGGTACAGGACGGCGTCGAACAGCCCGCGATAGGCGGCCAGCGGCGGCGCGGCCGGCCCCGGCTTGACGAACCGCCAGTACACGACCGGGACGAACGCCAGCCGCGGGTTGATCGCCCGGGCGGCCGCCAGCATCCGGCGGGTGGCGTCGGGGGTGAACGTCGGCTGGTTCAGCGCGAAGTCGTCGATGCTCCAGGCGACCAGGTTCGGGTGGGCGACGCCGAGCTTGGCGATCTCGACGGCCCACCGGTCGTAGTCGAGCCGGTACGGCTCGGAGTAGGCCGACGTCCGCGGCGGGGACTCGCTCGGCGGGACGAGCGTCACCCACACCTTCACGTCCTGCTTGACCGCTTCGGGCAGGAACGCCCGCAGGTCGTCCCAGTCGGTGGCGGCCCGCCAGACGAGGAAGTTGTACGTGTCGGCCCGCAGGTCCTTCAGTTGGGCGAGCAGGGCGGGCGCGTCCACCCGGTTGTCCGGGCGGCGCGGGGGCGAGGCGTACGTGCCGGCGCACCCGCGGACGGCGGCCGCGCGGGCCCGGGAGGCGGCGGGGTCTTCCGC
>JAQGHJ010000253.1 GCA_028288905.1 Phycisphaerales bacterium
GCGGCCAAGCCGGTCGACCCGGCCGAGCTCGTCGTCACCGTCGCGAGCCTAGCCCGGATCGGCCGGGCCGGGCGGTGACGCCGCGGCCGCGACGACACGGTCCGCCCGCCCGCCCGGCGGTGCCGGGAGCCGTGACACCGCCGCCAGCCGTCCGTTAGAATCGCGGGCCCGGGGACGACTCACCCGTGGGGGACGAGCGATCCGGTCCGCCCCGCCGGCGAACGCACCGGTCCGTCGTTCTCGATCCGCGCCATCCAACCCCGTCCGCCCAACCCGCGAGGCCGCGCTCATGTCCATCATTTCCGCCGACCAGGCCAAGCCCGAGTACGACGTGGTGATCGTCGGGTCGGGGGCGGCCGGCGGGCAGTCGGCGTTCACGCTCACGCTCGCCGGGCTCAAGGTCTGCATGCTCGAGGCCGGGCGGAGCTACGACCCGGTCGCCGAGACGCCGATGTTCCAGACGCCGGCCGACGCCCCGCTGATGGCGGTCGCCACCCCGGACAAGCCGTTCGGGTTCCACGACGCCACGATCGGCGGCGGGTGGGAGGTGCCGGGCGAGCCGTACACGAACACCACCAAGGCCGAGAACAGCCAGTGGCGGTGGTGGCGGCCGCGGATGGTCGGCGGGCGGACGAACCACTGGGGTCGGATCTCGCTCCGGAACGGCCCGTACGACTTCAAGCCCCGCAGCCGGGACGGGCTCGGGTTCGACTGGCCGATCGGGTACGAGGACGTCGAGCCGTACTACACGAAGGTCGAGCAGCTGATCGGCGTGTACGGCACGAACGACGGTCTGGAGAACACGCCGAACTCGCCCGAGGGCGTGCTGCTGCCGGCCCCCAAGGGCCGGGCGGCCGAACTGCTGAGCCAGAAGCACGGGCGGAAGCTCGGCATCCCGATCACGTCGATCCACCGGGCGGTGCTGACGAAGCACCTGGACTACCAGTCGATCCCGCAGAAGCTGTTCCCCGGGAACAAGTGGGCCCAGGGCATCGTCAAGGAGGCGATGAGCGAGCGGAACGCCTGCTTCTGGGCCACTCCGTGCGGCCGCGGGTGTAACGTCGCGGCCAACTACCAGAGCACGACCGTCCACCTGCCGCCGGCGATGGCGACCGGGAACCTCGACCTGATCCCGATGGCCCACGTGCGGGAAGTGGTCGTCAAGGACGGCAAGGCGACCGGCGTCGTGTTCATCGACAAGGTCAGCGGGCAGGAGAAGCGGGTGGCGGGCAAGGCCGTCATCCTGGCGGCCGGGGCGTGCGAGTCGGCCCGGCTGCTGCTGAACAGCCGCGGGCCGGACAAGGCCGGCGTCGCCAACAGCAGCGGCAAGGTCGGCAAGTACATCATGGACACGGTCGGCACGTTCCTGAGCGGGCACATTCCCGCCCTGGAGAACCTGCCGCCGCACAACGAGGACGGGGCCGGCGGCGACCACTTCTACTCCCCCTGGTGGCTGTACCAGGAGCAGAAGGCCGGCAAGCTCGACTTCGCCCGCGGGTACCACATCGAGACCGGCGGCAGCCGCGGCATGCCCGGCGGCGGCAACCCGGTGCCGGACAACCTGGCCGAGGGCAGCTACGGGTCGAAGTTCAAGCAGGACGCCCGGCGGTACTACGGGTCGAACGTCCACTACGCCTGCCGCGGCGAGATGATCCCGAACGAGGACAGCTACCTCGACCTCGACCCCGAGGTGAAGGACAAGTTCGGCATCCCCGTCGCCCGGTTCCACTGGAAGTGGAGCGAGCACGAGCTGAACATGGCCCGCCACGCCCGCAAGACGTTCACCGCGATCATCGAGTCGATGGGCGGGACGGTGAACGGCTCCAAGGACGCGGCCGACGGCAACAAGTTCATCCAGCAGCCCGGGTTCATCATCCACGAGGTCGGCGGGGCCCTGATGGGGGCGGACGCGAAGGCGTCCGTCACGAACGGGTTCGGCCAGACGTGGGACGTGAAAAACCTGTTCCTGACCGACGGGGCGACGTTCCCGTCGAACGCCGACAAGAACCCGACCCTAACGATCATGGCCCTGGCCTGGCGGGCATGCGACTACCTGGTGGGCGAAGCGAAGAAAGGCAACCTGTGACCGACGACCCGCGCAACGGTGGATTGGACGTCTCGCCGGACCTGGCCGGGTGGCGGGAGCGGACGTCCCGCGCCCCCGCCCCGCCGTCCGCCGCGCCCGTCCCGGTGACGATCGACGGCACCCGCCGCGCCGGCCGGCTCAGCCGGCGGGAGGCGATGCAGTGGGTGCTCGGCACGGTGGCCGCGTCCGCCCTGCCACCGACGGCGTCGGAGCTGATGGCCCAGGAGGTCGGCCGGACCCCGATCCCGCAGGAGCGTGCCGCCCGCGTGCCGCCCCGCGACGCGCAGTCGGCGCTGGCCGGGTACGGCACCGACCCGGCGCTTGCGAAGGTGTACAAGCCCGGCGAACTCTGGCCGCTGACGTTCACCGACGCCCAACGGCGGGCGGCGACGGCGCTGGCCGACACGATCATCCCGAAGGACGACCTCGGCCCTGCCGCCAGCGAGGTCGGCGTCGTCGAGATGATCGACGAATGGGCGTCGGCCCCGTACCCGCGGCAGCGCGGGGACCGGCCGAACCTGATCCTCGCCGTCGACTGGGTGGACGCCGAGGCGGGCAAGCGGTTCGGCGGCAAGGCGTTCGCCGACCTGACCCAGCAGCAGCGCCACGCGATCTGCGACGACGTCTGCTACGCCCCCAAGGCCAAGCCCGAGTTCAAGAAGGCGGCCGCCGCGTTCTCCCTGTTCCGGTCGTTGTGCGCCGGCGCCTACTACGCCACCCCGGCCGGGTGGCAGGCGATCGGGTACGTCGGGAACGTCGCGCTCCCCAGCTTCGAGGGCCCGCCGACCGAGGTGCTGCAAAAGCTCGGCGTGACGCAAACGGTGGCCTGAGCCGGGACAACAGACCAATGGCTCCCCGTCGGGGCCCGCACTGCGGACCGTCCCCTGTGGCGGAGCCTGCCAAATCCCTGGCCTGCCTTGGCACCCGCGTTGCCACACCCATTTCGTTCGGCCGGGGCGTGCCCGCCGACGAAGATTTCGTTGGGAACGGAAAGGTGGCTCACGATGGCAGGCAGCCAGCAGGACTGGGGCAGCACCCCCTCGCCCGTCGCGGATCAAAACCGGCAGGGGAAGCAGCAGGGCGCGAGCGAGCCTACGGGCAAGACGCCCAGCCCCGGCGAGCAGCCCGAGCAGGAAGGGTCGGCCACCCGGCAGCAAGAGTCGGGTGCGGGCGGCAACGCGTCGTCCGCGAACCGCTCCAAGTGATGAGCTGACGAGCGCGTAGGTCGAGGTGAACCAGCGGGAGGCCCCGAGCGACGACGTCGCCCGGGCCTTTCGTCTTGAACGCGTCAGCCGGTCGAACCACCATTAACCCGCCTTGGCCCCGGCAGCCTTAATCAGTTCCGCCCACTTCGCCGCGTACCGCTTGCCGAACTCCCGGTACGACGCGGCGTCGAAGTGCGTCTTGTCGCCCTTGTCCGTCAGCCCCGTCGGAGCGACATACCCGCACCGCGGCACCGCGGCGGCTACCGCCTGAAGGGCCGCGTTGATCCGCTCGTGCCCGCCGTGGAACTCGCCGATCCCGCCGACGACGACCGGAACGTCCGGGGCGGCGAGGTCGCGGCGGAACGCGGCGAACAGCGCCGCGGCCTTGGCCGGGTACGCGGCGACCTTTTCCGGACTCGAGTCCGCCTCGCCCTGGTGCCACAGGACGCCGGCCGGCGTCCCGTCCTTCAGGGCAAGCTTTCCCCGCCGGACGGCGGCCGCGTACAGCCCGTCGGGCTTGTCCGGCGACCACTCGTCGATCGACGTCCCGCCGACGGCGCACGGGACGAGACCCACCGTGTCGCCCGGCGACGCGTCGGCAACCACCCTCCCGAACGTCGTCCCCAGCCCGACTCCGGCAATCGTCGGCTTGTCGAAGTGGATCGGGTCGACGGCCGGCACCCACTTGCCCGCCTTGTCCAGCGACAGCACCCGCGGGTGCGGCTTGCGGTCCTGCTCCTCCACCTTCCCCCGCCCCGCCATGTTCGACTGGCCGACGAGGAGAAATACCTTGAAGTGGTCCTTCGCCGGCAACGGTGCCGCCGCAGGAACGTCCGCCGGAGCGGCCGCCGCGTCGGCGGCGCGGGCCGGGCGGCCGGCGAGGCCGACGGCGGTGATCAGGACGGCGAGTAACACGAGGCGCGGGGTCACGGCTCCTCCGGGGTTTGGGTCGGTGGGACGGCGCCGATGGTAATCCCCCGGGCAGCGGTCGAACATCGCGGGAGGGTTCCGGAGAGCCCGGCGGCCGCCGCGTGCCTTGTCGCCCGACCCGCCACCGCTATGATGCGCGGCCCGCGGTGCCAGAGGGTCCCGCAGCCGCCTCCGTCATCGCCGACACGCCCGTGAGCAGCAACCGACAGCACACCATATCCCGCGAGGTGTCGTTCACCGGCCCGGGACTCTTCTCGGGCGAGCCGACGACGCTCACGTTCGGCCCGGCCGACGCCGGGCGGGGCATCACGTTCGTCCGCGAGCAGGACGGGAAGACGTCGGTCATCCCGGCCCTCGTCCAGAACGTGATGAACCGCCCCCGCCGCACCTGCCTGCGGAACGGCACGCTGCACGTCGAGACGGTCGAACACTGCATGGCCGCCCTGGCCGGGCTCGGGGTGGACAACGCGACGGTCAAGGTGGTCGGCGGGCAGGTCGGGGAGCTGCCCGGCGGGGACGGAAGCAGCGTCCCGTTCGTGACCGCGATCCGCGAGGCCGGCGTCATCGAGCAGGACGCGGCCGTCGAGCCGCTGGTCATCCGTAAGCCACTCCAGGTCACGCTCGACGGGGCGTCAATCGCCGCCTTGCCGGGGCCGACCGACCACCTAGAGATCCTGTACGACTTCGAGGCCCCCGCCCCGGTCGGGCGGCAGATCGTCAGCTTCCGGCTCGGGGACGAGGACTTCGAGAAGCTCATCGCCCCCGCCCGCACCTTCGTGTTCGAGCACGAGGCGAAGGAGCTGCGGGCCCGCGGGCTCGGCAAGCACCTGACGCCGAGGGAGCTGCTGGTCATTGCCCCCGACGGGCCGGTCGACAACGCGTTCCGGTTCGCCGACGAGTGCGGGCGGCATAAGCTGCTCGACCTGATCGGCGACTTGTACTTGGCCGGGCGGCCGATCCGCGGGCGGATCGTGGCGACCAAGAGCGGGCACAAGCTGAACCACCTGATGGCCCGCCGGCTGCTGGAGCAGGACGAGGCCCAGGTGCGGCAGAACCTGATCCACCGCGACGCGGAGATGGACATCCGCAAGATCCAGCGGATCCTGCCGCACCGGTACCCGATGCTGCTGGTCGACCGGGTGCTGGAGATCTCGAAGAACGCCGACCGGGCAGTGGGGATTAAGAACGTCACGTTCAACGACGTGTTTTTCCAGGGCCATTACCCCGGCACCCCGATCATGCCGGGGGTGCTGATCGTGGAGGCGATGGGCCAGCTCGGCGGGCTGCTGTTGAGCCGCAAACTGGAGCACACCGGTAAGCTTGCCATTCTCCTGAGCCTCGATAAGGTGAAGATGCGACACCCCGTCGTACCCGGCGACCAATTGTTGTTGGAGGCGGTCGCGGTGCGGGTCAAGAGCCGCACGAGTCACGTCCGGTGCAAGGCGTTCGTCGAAGACAAGATCGCGTGCGAGGCGGACGTCAAGTTCATGCTGGTGGACGCCGAGCCGACGTAGCGTGAGGTAGAGTGAGGCGTGCCCCGTGCGAAGGCCGACCGGCGGCACGCCCGATAACCAAATTTAACGGCGGCGGCTCGGACGGGTCGATCGTACGCAGGTGCTGGGACTCACACGAGCATCGCGGACGTTCCTGACGACCCCCGTGACCCCTTACCGGCCCACGATGCCGGCCGCGGCAGCAGTGCCCGGCGGAGACGCGACCGAGACGCGGATGGACCAAAAGAACGGGAAAACTTCCGAGGCGACAACGGCACCGGCGGCGGCGGCCGCGCCGTCGCTGAACCGGGCGACGTCCGACGGCAAGGGCAAGTCGGCCGATGCCCGGCGGCCGGCCTGGTTCCGCAACCTGTTCAGCTTCCGGTTCTTCGGCGGCGAGGACGAGAAGATCAGCGACCGGGCGATGGTCCACCCGTCGGCCGAGATCGCCGAAGGGGTGGAGATCGGCCCGTTCTGCGTGATCGGCCCGGACGTGAAGATCGCCGCCGGGTGCATCCTGCACAACAACGTGACCGTTTCCGGGCACACGTCGATCGGGCGGGACAACATCTTCTTCCCGAACTCGGTGATCGGGACCGCCCCGCAGGACAAGAAGTACACGGGGGCCGTCACCCGGCTCGAGATCGGCAGCGGCAACGCCTTCCGCGAGGCGTGTACGGTCCACGTCGGGACCGAGAAGGGCGGCGGGCTGACCAAGATCGGGGACGATAACCTGTTCATGGTCAACAGCCACATCGGGCACGACGCGATCATCGGCAGCCACTGCGTCGTCGCGAACAACGTGATGATCGCCGGGCACGTGATCGTCGGGGACTACGTGGTGATGAATGGGGCGGTCGGGCTGAACCAGTTCGTCAGCGTCGGGGACTTCGCGTACATGTCGGCGTACGCCCGGGTGCACCACGACGTCCCGCCGTTCTGCAAGGTGGACGGGTCGGACGAGATCCGGGCCCTGAACAAGGTCGGGATGGAACGGGCCAAGATGACGGCCGCGGACATCGCCGCGGTCGACGCCGCGTTCCGCCGGCTGTTCGTCAAGAAGCGGCCGCTGCTGACGGCGATGCGGGAGTTCGACGGGGTCGACGGGCTCAACCCGCACGTCGCCGAGATGCTCGCGTTCCTCCGCCGCCGGAACGAGGGCAAGCACGGCCGGTACCTTGAGGCCCAGCGGAACAAGCCGGCCGAGGTCCCGCCTGCCGCAGTTCCGGTGGCCGCCGACGCAAACGGGGCGCCCGCGGGGTCCCCCGCCGCGCCGGTCGTGGTGCCGGCCGTCGCCGACGTCACGCCCGCGGT
>JAQGHJ010000260.1 GCA_028288905.1 Phycisphaerales bacterium
CCGTTCACCTGCACGTCGGCCGACTTGCCGACGGCCGTCAGCCGCAGCTTGTTCCACTCGCCGGCCTTGGCCAGCCCGGCGACCTGGCCCTTCTTGTTCCCGACCAGTTCCCCCTCCTTGCCCTGGAGCAGGTTGACCTGCCACCGGTCCGGCCACCGCCGGCCCTTCGGCAGCGGCAGCACCGACCGGAAGTAGACGCCCGAGTCGTACTTGGCGGGCTGGCGGTTCTTGAACTCCAACTCCAGCACGAAGTCGCCGTACTGCTTCTCCGTCCGGACGAACCCGTTGCCCTCGGTCGTGACGAGCACGCCGTCCGGCGTCACCTCAGTCTTGCAGGCGGTGACGACCCACCCGGTCATGTCCTTGCCGTTGAACAGCGGGACGAACCCCTCCTCCGGCTTGGCCGGCGGCTTGTCGTCCGCCATCAGGGTGCAGCCGGCGAGGCCGAGCGCGAACAGGACGGCGAGGCGGGGGAGGTTCATTGAGGTCGGCTCCTTCGGGAGGACAGGTCGGCGGCCGCACGGGCGGCCGCGGCGGTACGGTCACTGTCGCCGCAGCCTACCACACGCAGGACGGCCCGGGCGGGGAGGACTGGCGGCGGGCAGCTAGGGATCGTCTAGGCCTTGCCGGCCGCACAGGCGGAGGAACCTCCCGCCGCCGACCGCGCCCCGCCCTGCGCGGGCGTCACGGCCAACCCAGGTTGCCGTCACCGTCGGGCGGGCGGGTGTACGTTCCGGAAGCGGGCGTCAGGAAAGCAGAATTTTGAGGACTTGTCCGAACGCTCTGGCCGACCAGGGGTATGTCAGGGCAAGAGAGTGTGTCCTGCGGCGGGCGGGACCCACGGCCTGAAAAGGGAAAGGGATACGACCCATGAGCTTCAACGCCAAGACCGGCTGGTGCGACTCGGCAGACCACGTCCGCCCGGGGCAGTCCCGCCGGGAGATGCTGTACGTCGGGCTGATCGGCGGGCTCGGGCTGACGCTCGGGGACTACGTCGGGCTCCGGTCGTCGCAGGCCCGCGGGGCGGCCGCCGGGACGTCGGTCGACAAGGTCGAGAACCCGAAGGCGACGGCCGACTCGGTCATCCACATCTTCCTGCCGGGCGGCATGGCCCAGCAGGAGTCGTTCGACCCCAAGCCGCTCGCCCCGGTCGAGTACCGCGGGCCGCTCGGGACGGTCAAGACGAAGATCGACGGCGAGTACTTCGGCGAGTGCCTGAAGGACACGGCCGCGATCGCGGACAAGATCTCGGTCTGCCGGGCGATGACGCACGGGGAGGCGGCCCACGAGCGCGGGACGCACAACATGTTCACCGGGTACCGGCCGAGCCCGGCCCTGAAGTACCCGAGCATTGGCAGCGTCGTCGCGCACGAGCTGGGCGTGCGGAAGAACAACATGCCGCCGTACACGTGCATCCCGTCGATGCCGAACGTGGACGCCGGCAGCGGGTACCTGTCGGCCGCCTACGGCCCGTTCAGCCTCGGGGCCGACCCGGCCAGCGGCGGGTTTAAGGTCCGCGACCTGCAGCTCGCCCAGGGCGTGGACGACAACCGGTTCGACCGCCGCCGCGGCATGCTGTCGGCCGTCGACCAGCACTTCCGGTCGCTGGAGAAGTCCGACGCGCTGGACGCGATGAACTCGTTCTACCAGTCCGCGTACGGGCTGGTCAGCAGCGCCGAGGCCCGGGCGGCGTTCGACCTGGCCAAGGAGCCGGACGCGGTCAAGGAAGAGTACGGCCGCAACACCGCCGGCATGCGGATGCTGATGGCCCGCCGGCTGGTGTCGGCCGGCGTGCGGTTCGTGTCGCTGACGTACGGCGGCTGGGACCACCACGCCCAGATCAAGCCGGGGTTCGAAAAGCAGATGCCGCAGTTCGACAAGGCGTACGCCACCCTGATCCGCGACCTGGAGCGGACCGGGATGCTCGACCGGACGCTCGTCGTCGTCAGCAGCGAGTTCGGGCGGAGCCCGAAGGTGAACAAGGACGCCGGCCGGGACCACTACCCGAAGGTGTTCTCGATCGCGATGGCCGGCGGCGGGATCAAGAAGGGGTACGTGCACGGGGCGAGCGACGCGATCGCGTCCGAGCCGGCCGACAAGCCGCTGACCGTCGAGGACATGGCGTCGACGATCTACCACTGCCTCGGGATCAACGCCGACAAGCGGCTGATGGCCCCGGGCGACCGCCCGAT
Source organism: Phycisphaerales bacterium (assembly GCA_028288905.1). Lineage (GTDB taxonomy): Bacteria > Planctomycetota > Phycisphaerae > Tepidisphaerales > Tepidisphaeraceae > Humisphaera. Next base: position 2,193 of record JAQGHJ010000260.1, read on the forward strand.
CGACATCGTCCGCGGCGGGCACGTCGTGAAGGACCTGCTCGCCTGAGCGGGCGGGTGCCGGACGTACTCCTCCGTCCCGCCCTCGAGCCGCGGGCGCAGCGAAGCGGAGCCCCGAGTTCCCTCGCTCCGCCCCGGCGCGGACCGGCGGAGCCCGGGGCTCCGCTTCGCTGCGCCCGCAGCTTGTTCGTTCCGAAGAGACGGCGGATGGTCGCCGCGCGGGACCAACCCTCCCGCACCTGCCCGACTTGCTCCGCCTCGCCGCCCCTGACACGGTGAACCCGATGCCCAACCCGACGCGCCGTCTCCGCGGCCTCGCCGCCACGCTCGCCCTCGCCGCCTCGGCCGCCTCCGCACGGGCCGCCACGCCCGCGCTCGATCAGGTCGTTCCCCGCGGGGCCCAGCGGGGGACCGAGGTCGAGATGACGCTGACCGGCAACCGGCTGGCCGACGCCCAGGAGGTGCTGCTGTACCAACCGGGCATCGAGGTCGTCGACCTGAAGCCGGTCGGCGCCAATGCGGTCAAGTGCCGGTTCAGGGTGTCGGCCGACGCCCGGTACGGC
>JAQGHJ010000270.1 GCA_028288905.1 Phycisphaerales bacterium
GGGCTGGCGTCGGCGGTACCGGGTCCGTGCTCGGCGCGTCGGCGTCGGGGAGCTGGGCCGCGTCGTCGGCGGCCGTCAGCGTTTGGTTGGCGGTGTAGTTGCGGACGACGAGGAACGTGACCGTGAACACGGTCGCGAGCACGCCGAGTCCGAGGCCGAGGCGAAGGTCCTTGCGCATGTCGGGCATCCTTTCCCGTGAAGGCGCGTGAGGGCATCCTGCCCGCGCCGAGAGAGTCGACAGAAGTTGTGTCGCCCGAAACCGCCCGATGGGCGGCGCGGGCGGTACGGCTACACGTCTCGAAAACGGACGAAGGCGGAGGGACGAAGGATGAACAGGGGCACCTCGGCCACCCGCACCCGCTTCATCCCTCCGCCTTCACCCCGTGATCATTGGCCCGACGGGCCGCTCGCTTTGCGGCGGCCGCTCAGGTCGCGGCCGCCGTCGGCCGGCCCGACCGGGTCGGGGCCTCCTCCCCGCGACGGCCGACCAGCAGCAGCGGGGCGGCGATCGCGATCGAAGAGTAGGTCCCGGCCAATATGCCGACGAACAGCACGAAAGTAAAGCCGTGGATGCCCTCGCCCCCGACGAAGTACATGATCGCCACGGACACGACCGTGCTGCTGGCCGTCAGGATCGTGCGGCTCAGCGTCTGGTTGATCGCGTCGTTGATGATCGACGCGCTGACCAGCCCGTACTTGCCCCGGTTCTCCCGGATCCGGTCGAACACGACGATCGTGTCGAGCATCGAGTAGCCCATGATCGTCAGGATCGCCGCGATCAGCGTCAGGTTGATCCGGAACGGCTGAAGCTGCAGCGCGTCCCCGACCGCGTTCCCGCTCAGCAGGTGGGCGAACCCGACGGCCGCCAAGCAGAACAGCACGTCGTGCAGCAGGGCGACGATCGTGGCCGTGCCGTACTTGAGGTTCCCGAACCGGGCCCACACGTACGCCATGATGAACAGCATCGACATGACCAGGGCGATGGCCGCGTCCCGCTGGGTCTCGCCGGCGACGGACGCGTCGACGTTCTTCACCTGCTGGAGCTGCGGCGGGCTGGCGACGGCCTGGTTGATCAGGTCCCACAGCGGGGCGACGACCGCCTCCCGCCACTTCGCCTCGTCCCGGCGGGCGTCGAGGCTCGGGTCGACCGTCAGGACGACGACGTCCGTCGCCGGCTTGTCGGCCGCCCCGGTCGCGACGACCGTGAACTCGGCCGTCACCGGGGTCGGGCCGCCGGCCTGGCCCGGCTGCACCTGCAGCTTCTGGCGGTTCAGCCGGGCGGTCACGTCCTTCGGGCTGACCGGCGGGTCGAGCCCGCGGAGCACGATCGCGGCCCCGCCGACGTACCGCCGGGCCTCGTCCGGCACGACCCCGCCGGGCCACTTACCCTTGGCCTCGTCCCGCAGGTTCTCCGGGGTGACGGCGAACACGACCGGCGCCGCCGCCGTCAGGGCGGCCGGGCCGGCGACCTTGTCTAGCGGCTCGTTGACGAAGGCAAACTTGCTCGGCCGCTCGGCCCGCAGGTGGTCGCCGAGGGCGGCCAGCACCGCGTCCCTCACCCGCGGGCTGTTCTGGTTCGGGGTCACGACCTCCCACGTCCGGTCGTCCGTCCCGACCCGGACCACGCTCGGGGTCGGCAGCCCGTCCGGGTGCCGCCGCGACTCGTCGTTGATCCACCCGCGGACCGTCTCGGCCGGCGTCGGCTCCTTCACCTCGAACGTGATCGCCGTCCCGCTGGCGAACTCGATGTCCAGCACCTCGCCCTTGGCCCAGTACCGGGCGAACAGCCCGAGCCCGACGACGACGAACAGCGCGCTGACGGCGGCCGCCGGCAGGGCCAGCCGGGTCCACCGGATCTTCGGCTTCAGCATCTCGTCCCACCGCGGGATCGAGAGCGGCAGGCTGCCGAGCCGGGTCACACCGAACTTGTCCGTCAGCAGCCCGAACACCGTCTTGGTCACGTACAGGCTGGTGAACAGGCTGGCGGCGATGCCGATGATCAGCGTGATCCCGAACCCCTTCACCTCCTCGGTCCCGAACAGGATCAGGAACGCGCTGGTGATGATCGTCGTCATGTTCGAGTCGAGGATCGCGCTGAACGCCCGGTCGTAGGCGTTGCGGATCGCCGCCCGCAGCGGCAGCCCGCGGTGCTGCTCCTCCCGCAGCCGCTCGAAGATCAGCACGTTCGCGTCGACCGCGCTGCCGACCGTCAGCACGATTGCCGCGATGCCGGGCAGGGTGAACGTCGCGTTGATCGCCGCCATCGCCCCCAGGATGATGACGACGTTCAGCAGCACCCCGGCGAACGCGACCAGCCCGGCCAGGTAGTAGTACGCGGTCAGGAAGACGGCGACGACGACGAGCCCGAGCCCGCAGGCGAGCAGCCCGCGGCGGAGGTTCTCCTCGCCGAGCTGCGGCCCGACCGTCCGCTCGTAGATCGGCTCCTCGCTCAGCGTGCCGGGCAGGGACCCGGCCTTGAGCATGCTGACGAGGTAGTCCAGCTCCTTCGGGCCGAACCCGCCGGCCCCGCCGCCGGTGATCTGCCCGCTGCCGCCGGTGATCGGGGTGTTGATGTTCGGGGCGCTGACGACCCGGCCGTCCAGCATGATCGCCATCGGCTTGCCGACGTTCTTCGTCGTGAGGTCCCCGAACAGCCGGCCGCCGAGCGAGTCGAAGTCGAACGACACGATCCGCTGCCCGGTGCTGGTGTCGGACCGGGGGTTGGCGTCGGCCAGCTTCCAGCTCCCGTGGCTGGCGTCGAGCGACTCCTGCGGGCGGATCGAGGCGAGCACCCACGTCCGGTCGTCGAACTGGACGGTCCGGCGGGTGTCCTTGAACTCGTCGGGGTTGTCGACCTCGAACCAGCGATAGGCGTCGCCGGCCTTGACCCGCGGGCCCTCGCGGCGGAGCCGCTCCTCCCACGTCTGGAACCCGCCCGCGGCGGCCAGGTCGCGGTCGGCCGGGTCGGGCAGGATGTGGAACTCGAGCACGCCGGCCCCGCGGAGCCGCCGCTTCAGATCGGTCGCGCTCTCGAGCCCGCCGCCGGTCGCGGTCGCCAGGGCCTGGCGGGCGGCGACGAACGCGTCGACGGCCGCCGCCCGCTCCGGATACCCGGCCGAGGCGGCCTTGAGGGCGTCGATCTGCTGCTGCTGCCGCTTGTCCTTGTACGCGAGCCTCCGCTCGATCTCGGTCGGGCTCAGGTTCGTCTTGGCCAGCTCGTCCTGGAGCCGGTTGTAATCGTTCCGGGCCTTGACGCCGGCGGCCGGGTCCAGGGCGGCGTCGGCCGCCTTGACCGCGTCGGCCGCGGCGGCCAGGTCGGTCAGGATCTTCTTGCGGGCCGCGCTGCCCTTGGCCAGCTCGTCGGCCTTGGCGGCGGGGCGACCGGGGCCTTGCTCCACCCACGCCATCGCCTCGGACACCCGGACGTTCGTCGCCTCGAGCTTCTCGCGGGCGGACTCCAGGGCCTGCTGGCGGGCGGCCCCCTCGCCGCCGGACCCGGTCAGCGGCATCTGGATCTCAAGCCGGTTCGGGTTCTGCGGCCGCCAGATCAGGTTCTGCGTGCCCTGGGGGTCGACCCGCCGCTTCAGGGCGGCCGTCACCTGCTCGGCGAGCGTGCCGGACGCGCCGGCCCCCTCCGGAGCCTTGATCTCGTAAAGCAGGCTCGTCCCGCCGACGATGTCGATGCCCGGCTTGAGGTTCAGCTTCTGGCTGAGCGGGACGGCCGGGTTGAACGCGACGCCTCGCGGGCTCGCCACCGACGGCCAGAAGATCGCCAGCAGGGC
>JAQGHJ010000272.1 GCA_028288905.1 Phycisphaerales bacterium
CGGGGCGGATGGTGCTGGTGATCAGGTCGATGATCTCCTGGGCCCGTTCGTCCCGGGTCTTTGCCTTCTCGTCCTTCTTGCTGCTGCCGCCGCTGCCAAACAGCCCGCTCGACCCGCCGCCGCTCCCGCCGCCGCCGCCCTTGCCGCCGCCTCCGCCGCCACCCCCGCCGCTGCTGGACTGGAGGTTGAAGTCGGGGGCGTTGTCGAAGTTCGGCACGTCGAGGATCAGGTCCTCGATCGGGTAGATCTTCATGTACAGCCGGCGGTCGGCGACCTCCTGGGTCGTCACCGTGATCACGTCGTCCTCGACCGTGAACGCCAGGGCGGTGCCGCCGCCGGCCTCCGACAGAACGGTCGTGATCACCTTCCGCAGCGTCACGCCGTAGAGCCGCAGGTTGACCGGCGTGTCGCGGTTGACGCCGGCCGCTTCTAGAGCCTTCCAGTCGATGACGAGGTTGGCGCCGCTGACGTCACGGACGAACTCCATTGCGTCGTTCAGGCCGACGTTCTGGAGCTTCACGTCCGGCAGCTTGCGGTTGAGGGCCGACTTGGCCGTGCCGCGGGCGGGGGCCGCCTGGGCGGTCGACCCGTGCGGGGTCGTGGGCAACAGCACGGCCGCGGTGGCGGCGGTCGCGGCGATCAGCAGCGCGGGGCGGGCGAAACGCATGGCGGGCCTCCCTGGGGTGACCGACTCCGCCGGCGGCTGAACACGCGAGGGCCGCCGGCGGGGCGGGCCGCATCACAATGTAGCGATCGGTAGCACCGGGTAGCAATCACAAAGTGACCGACCCGGCCGCCGCGGGCGGAGTAGGGCGGCCCGCCCGCTCAGCGGTGCTCGGCCGTCGTCTCCTCGACCGGCTTGCCCGTGTACGGGTCGAACTTCATCGCCGGTACCACCGGCTTCTCCTCCTCGATGAGCTTGCCGGTGTACGGGTCGTATTTCGGCTTGGCGGCCGCGTCGACCGTCGCGGCGGTCGGGGTTGACGTCGTGGTATCGGTCAGCCGGCGGGGGGCGGCCGGCGTCTCGTCGGTGTCGTCCACCTGCATCACCTCGTCCTGGACGCCCTTGAGGCCCTTCTTGAACTCGACGATGCCCTTGCCGAGGCTCCGCCCGACCTCCGGCAGCCGTTTGCCGAAGAACAGCAGCCCGAGGGCGGCAATGACGAGCCATTCCGCCCCTTGGGGCATCGCGATCGCGAGGGTGTTCGACATATCGGTAACCTGTTCGTCTGGGCTCGACCCGGGCGGCCGAGCGGTGGGGATAGCTTAGGTGGAATCGGACGGCGTTCCAACGCCAGAAGCGGACGGTGCTCGCGGCCGGCGCGGTTGAGCCACGTCCGGAGCAGACGCGGGCTTCAAGGACGGACTAACGCGGCCCCGCCGCGGCGGACGGGGGTTCAACCGCCAAGACGGTCCGGCATCAGTCGTCGGCGCTGGGGATCAGGCGAGCGGCTTGCCCGTGTGCGGGTCGAACCGGGCCTGCGGGGCGGTCGTGACAACGTCGTCGGCCGGGGCGGCGTCGCCGTCCTTCATGCCCTTCTTGAACTCTTGGATGCCCTGGCCAATGCCGCGGGCGGCGCCCGGCAGGCGCTTTCCGAAGAACAACAGGGCGAGGGTGGCGATGAACAGCCACTCGTAGCCCTGGGGCAACATGATGGCGAGGACGGGGGCGGGCGTACCGACCGCGAGGGACGTGACAGGCATGGGCCGAGCTCCTAGGCGAATCCTCACCGGCCGGCGTGTAGCGGGGGGTGGCGATTCGTTCCGCGAACAAAACCGCCGCCGACGCTCGGTGGCGGGTCTGTCACGGGCCGCGATCTCAATCTCGGCTAGCGGTCCGGACGTTTCGTTTACGCAAGAGATTATACCACGGATTGGGGGCCGGCGTTGGCCGACCGATAATCGCGTCCGACAACTTCGCCCGGCCCAATTTCGTGTTCCTACCCTCCGGACGTGTTTACCGGCCGGTCGTCGGCGCGGGCGCTCCTTGTCGCAGGATCGCGAGCAGCGCCTCAATGTCCGGCGGGAGCGGGGCTTGGAGCGTCAGCGACTTCAGCGTGATCGGGTGGACGAACGTGATCTCGTAGGCGTGCAACGCTTGGCGGGCGAAGCGAAAGCCGGGATCCATGGTGGCAGGCGGAGTGGTGAACGACGGATCGGAAGCGGGAACTGCCGCCTCCTTGTCCGGCCCTTCATCCTTACCCGAACCCATCGCCACGATCTTCCCCCCGTACATCGTGTCCCCGACCATCGGGTGGTTGCGGGTGGACATGTGGACGCGGAGCTGGTGGGTCCGGCCGGTCTTGGGGGTCAGTTTGACGAGGCAGAACTTTGCCCCGGGCATCGGGTGTCGGCGGTCGGCGGCGTGTTCGCCGTGCTCCAACATCAGGCCCGGCGGGGCGGCGAACTGCTCCTTCACCTGGTACAGGGTGATCGCCGGCTTGCCGCCGTTCTCCTCTTTGCGGACGGCCTGCTTCTCCCGGACGTACTTGTCCCGCCCGATCGGCAGGTCGATCACGTCGTTCAGCAGCGGCGGGACGCCGTGGCAGACGGCCATGTACGTCTTCTGGATCGTCCGGTTCTCGAACTGCCGCGCCACCCGCCAGTGGGCCTCGTCGCTCTTGGCGACCAGCATGATGCCGGTCGTGTTCTTGTCGAGCCGGTGCAGGATGCCCGGCCGCCAGTCGCCGTTCAGTTGGCTCCACTTTTTGCCGTAGTAGACGAGCCCGTTGACGAGCGTGCCGGTCCACTTCCCGCGGGCCGGGTGGACCATCAGGTTCGTCTGCTTGTTGATCGCCAGGATGTGGTCGTCCTCGTAGACGACGTCGAGCGGGATCGGCTCCGGGATCAGCTCGCTGACCGGCTCCGGCGGGGCGACCATCTCGATCACGTCGCCGTCCCGCGGGTGGTAGGACGCCTTGATCACCCGCCCGTTTGCCTTCACCAGCCCCTCGCCGATCAGCTTCTGGACGCCGTTGCGGCTCAGGTACCCGACCCGGTCCACCAGGTACTGGTCCACCCGGCGGACGAGGTTCTTCGTCACCTTCCACTTGAAGTGCCGGAGGTCGTCCCCCTCGTCGTCCGCTTCCGTCGCCCCGACGAGGTCGGCCTCGGACGCGGGGGGCGTCGGCGCACCGTCGGCGGCCGCCGGGGCGTCCGGCGTCGGAAAGTGAAGGCGGTCGTCAGCGGCAGCGTCCGGGGCGGGGGGCATCGGTGAATGGTATGCCAAATCGGCGACGACGGCGGCGTGGTCGCCCTCTGTGGCAGGGGCGTCCCGCCCATGCTGTGGCTGAAATGGCAAAGGTGGCCAGCGTGCCGAGACGGCTTTCCGATTCCCTGCTCGGGCATGGGCGGGACGCCCATGCCACATGGGAGCGCGCCCAGCCGGATCGTCCGGACCACCCATCAGTGACACGGGCTTCCAGCCCGTGCGTACGGACTCGAGCATCTTTTTGAAGCGTCGCGAGCCGGTGTCTCTTGAGAATTGGCTGGGTCCGCACGGGCTGGAAGCCCGTGTCACTGATGGCCGGGTTCAGGGCTTGGTCGTCGGCTGCGTCACTGCCGGCGCCGTGGCCGCGGGTTGGGTGGTCGCCGCCGGCAGGGTCGCCGGGCGGGCGGCTGCTGACGGGGCCGCCGCCGGCTGCGAGGCCGACGGGGTTGTCGCCGGACCCGTAGTCGGGCCGGTGGCCGTCGGGCCCGTAACGGCAGGGCCCGTGGCGGGCCCGGTCGTCGGGCTGCGGGTCGGCCCGATCAGCGGGTTCGTGTTCAGCCGGGCCATCAGCGCCAGCCGGGCCCCGGCCAAGGCCTTGGTCGTCTCGTCCGGGCCGTCCTTACGGACCGCCTCGTACAGCGCCCGGGCGTCGGCGAAGTTCCCACGGTTCTCGTTGACGGCCGCCAGCCCGAACCGGGCGCTGGCCACCACCCGCGGCGGGATGTTCGCCGCCTGGGCGATCAGCCCGTCGTACCCCTGCTTGGCCCGGTCGAGGTAGACGTCGGGCTTGTCTCCGACGCCCAAGGCAGGGCGGGTCGCCGCCTCCGGCACGTCCCCGAGCGACGCCAGGACGGCCCAGTGCAGGTTGGCGTCGGCCCGCAGCAGCGTCGCCTCGGCTTGGCGGGCCGGGTCGGTCGAGTTCTTCAGCGCGTCGGTGACGGCCAGCTCGACCCGGCTCCAGACCTCCCGGCGGACGGTGGCGGCCGTCTCCGGCGGCAGGCCGCTCACCGGGATCGCGCTAGCCCCCATCCGGGTCGTGACGAACTGCAGCATCTGCTGCGTCTCCGGGTCGGCGTCCCGGAGCAGGTCGGCCCCGGCCTCGCCCCGGCGGTACTGCTCCAGCGCCGCCCGGGCCGCCGTCAACCCCTCGGCCACCGCCTGCCGTTCCTGGGCCCGGCTCGTGACCCACAGCCGCACGAGCACGACCGCCAGCAACACGAGGATGACGGCCAGCGACAGCTTCGATCCGTACTCCCGCCACAGCTCCGGCAGGTTGCGCGCGTTGCGGACCAGGGAGTTCTCTTTGAGTTCGTGCCGTCGTTCCGCCTTCATGAGGCGGGGGAGTGTAATGATGGAGCCGGGGAGGGGGAAGCGGGGCGGACGGGGAGATTGCGGATTGCGGAATTCCGACTGCGGATTGGAAGGCGGGGAGGGGTGGACCGGCGCGGCCGAAGGTGCCGCGGACGGGGATCACGCTCCACATGGTGTGGGGTGCGATGGGCTGGCGTACCCGCCTGCCCGTGGCGGGCGAGGGCTTCCGGCCCGCCAGGAGACTTCCGGTCTGTTCGACGCTCGCCACGGACAGCGGGTATCGCGAGTGATGGCACCCGCACGCAGGTTCTCGCACGTCGAAGGGAGCGGATACAATCGCGATGGCCGCTCAGTCACTTTGTACGCCGGGCCTTCAGCCATTTGCGATGCTCCGCCGCCTGTTCACCCTCCTGTCGACCGCGTCGCTCGTGCTGTGCGTGGCGACATCCGTGCTGTGGGCGCGGAGCTACTGGTATGAGGATTCGGCCCGGTACTGGGGATGCGAGCTGGCTGAGCGGCACGTACACGTACGGGTCACCTCGTTCCACGGCTTGCTCTGGGGCCGGCTCACTCTGGCCGAGCTGGCACCCGAGGAGCGGCGGGGGTACTGGGAGGCCTACCACTGGGCGAACTCGGGTCAGGAGCGGGGGTTCGCGGTCGGGTCGGACTACGTACACGTGGAGCCGGCGGACCGGGTCTCGTTCGCGTCCGTCCACCGGTTCCGGGCGGAACGCGCCG
>JAQGHJ010000291.1 GCA_028288905.1 Phycisphaerales bacterium
CGCGGCCGACACGCGCGCGTTCGCGGTCGAAGTCGCCCGGATGCTGGCCGACACCCGCTGCCATCAGGTGACGGTGCTCGACGTTGGGCCGCTGTCGCCGGTCACGGATTACTTTGTTGTCGCGACCGGCACGAGCGGCCGGCAGATGCGGTCCGCCGCCGACGACGTCGAGCAACTCGGCAAGAGCCGCGGTTTCCCCAAGCTCAGCCGCAGCGGGGACGAGTCGGCCAACTGGATCATCCTCGACTGCTTCAACGTGGTCGTCCACGTGTTCACCCAGGACGCTCGCTCGTACTACGACGTCGACGGCCTATGGGGCGACGCCCAACGGGTGATGTGGGCCCGCACGGCCGACGAGGAGGCTGCGGCCAAGGCGGCAGCGGCCGCCACGCCGTTTCTTGCGGACGGTGACGAGGACGAGGACGAGCCGCACGTAGTCGACGGCGACACGGTCGTCGACGAGTGACCCGTGGTGCGACCGATTGAATGCTTTGAATAGCCCCACCCGGAAGGGTGGGGTTTTTCGTTGCCCTCCGGGTGCGGGGGGCCCACGTCTATGGCGGTTCCCGAATCCGCGGACCTGCGTGCCGACTTTGTGGGGCGGGCTTCAGCCTGCACCCTCGCCCGCGGTGCAGCCTGAAGCCCGCCCCACGAAGGCCACGACGCCATTTCAAATACCGCCCCACTACCGCCCGCCGAGCCTTTTGGAAGATCGGGCGGGCCGCTTGCAGCCCCGCGCCGCCGGCCGTAGCGTGGCCGCCGCCATGGCCGTCGAGCACACGATCGCGATCCGCGTCCGGTACCCCGAGTGCGACCCGATGGGGTACCTGCACCACAGCATCCACCTCCAGTACTTGGAGATGGGCCGGGTCGAGCTGCTCCGGTCCCTCGGGCACCGGTACGCCGACCTGGAAAAGCAGGGGGTGATGTTCGTCGTCGTGAAGGTCGAGGTGAAGTACAAGGCCCCGGCCCGGTACGACGACGAGCTGGCCCTGACCACCCGGCTCGTCAAGCAGACCCACGTCCGGCTCGACCACGCGTACGCCCTCAAACGCGGGGACACGCTGCTTGCCGAGGCCGCGACGACGATCGCCTGCGTCGGCCCCGACGGCCAACTGATGGCGATACCCGCCGGGCTGGGGGAACGGGGCGGGGCGGGAGGGACGGACAGGACGGCGGGGTGACTGCCGGACGAGCGTGCTCGCGCCCACGCCCGCCCGATACGCACGGCCGTTTCCCTCCTGGATGTCATTCTGAGCGGAGCCGGGGGGAGCGCCGGCGGCCGCGCCTGGTCACACGCGACTGATTACGACGGCCGACTCGGTTTCTCGGTCCGTCCACCACCCACCGCCCGTCCCTCAGATCGTCCGCCGCCCGTCACGCCTTCGTGTTCTTCAACTCGTCCCCGATCTTCTTCGCCCGCTGCTTGATCCCGTTCCGCAACCGGTCGAACTGACCGGGCAAGCCGAGGGCGGCCCCCTTGTCGACCGACTCCAACGCCGGGCGGACGCGGTCCAGCAGCTCGTCCAGCCGCTTCGACCACCGGTCGGGGCTGAACCCGTCGCCGTCCAGCAGTTCCCCGACCCGGGCGAGGTACCGCTTGCGGCCCTCCGGCGTCTCGATGAACGCCCGGGCCACCAGCCCGCCGTAGTTCGGGAACAGCGGGCCGTTCGGCTCGCCGAACAACTGGTCCATCCCGGACGGGATCCACGTCAGCTTGTCCGTCTTCGGCTCGTGGTAGATGCGGTAGTTGTTCCGCTGCGTCGGGTACCCGTCCCAGTCCCACGTCAGCATCTGCAGGGCCAGGTACGAGACAAACTTGTCGACGTCGATCCGCCGGTTCATCCGCTCGAACCGCCGGTTCTTGTCCGCCTCCTTCGACACCTCGACGAGCGACTTGAGCTCGGGCTGGTCCTTGGCGTCCCCCTTGCCGCCGCTGACCTCGGCCGGCACGTCGATGTCCCGCAGGAACCCGCCGTCGTAGAAGTTCCCGTTGTTGCTCCCGAACGCCCCCATCAGGAACCCTCGGTCGTACCCCTCCTTGAGCGCGAACAGCCCGAGCTTCCGGCCGTTCAGGGTGACGGTCGCGTGCCCGAACCGGCTCGCCGGCACGCCGGCCGCCCGGTACATCTCGCCAGCCAGCATCTCCGACACGTAGCTGGCGTCCTGGGCGCAGTTGTTCAGGTGCAACTTGCCCATCCCGTGGAACAGCTGCCCCTCCTCGAACTCGTCGGCGTTGAACGTCAGGGCCGGCTTCTCGTCGACGCTCCGCTTGCTGCCGGCCGACCCCTTGATGCGGACGCCGACATCGTCGTAGTCCCTGCCGCCTTCCTCCTTCCCCCCGTCCTCCTTGACCTGGCACTTGACGAACTTCCGCCCGTCCCGCCGCAAGGAGTCCATGTCCTCCTTGGCGATTGTCAGGTCCAGCGCGAGCACCTTGCCAGCGTCGAAAAAGCCCTTCCGGTCGTCCGCCGCCCGCGCCATTGCCGGGCGAATCGGCACGCCGACGGCCACCGCCCCGGCGGCCGCGGCGAGCGCGAGAAGGTGGCGGCGGGTCAGCGGCGGCGGGGCGTCGGTGGGCATGGCGGTCTCCCGTACGGCGGCAACGTTCGGATCGGATGAGCGGCGCGGTCGGGACGGGGCGGATCGGCGGTTCCCCGTCTCGGAGTGTCGAGCGTCGGCCGTGGATTGCCGCTTGTGGAGGGACCATCGCAGCGGACCCGTTGCGATAATGCCGGCGAGCCGGCCGTCCCTTCCCCGGTGCTCGGTGCCTCCGCAGTCCGCAATCGGCAACTCGAAATCCGCAATCTCCGCCCGGTCAGTCCTCTTTCATCTCGACGCCTTGGACGCCGTCGACGCGGGACAACTCGTTCATCATCGCGTACGCCTGGTCGGCCGGCGGGAGGGTGACGGCGTACGTCGCGTCGAGGGCGGCCCCGCCGCGGGCGGTGGCGACGCCGGTCAGTCGGGCGGTCCCCAGGTGCTGCTTCAGGGCGGCTCCGAGCCGGTCGTCCGGACTCCGGCCGGCCGCTAGACGGATCACCAGCTTGCCCGCCCGCCGCGCGTCGACCGAAGAGTGCCGGCGGCGGAACGCCCACGCCGCCAGCAGCACGAGCGGGGCGCACACGAGCGGGCCGAGCAGGTGCCCCGTGCCGGCCGCCATGCCCGTGATGACCGAGAACATCACGAACGCCGTGTCCCGGGTGTCGGGGACGACCGTCCGGAACCGGACGATCGCCAGCGCGCCGACGAGGCTGAACGCCCGGGCGACGTTGTCCCCGATCACGACCGTGACCAGGGCGATCAACATGCTCAGCAGCACGAGCGTCCCCGTCAGCGACCGGGCGGCGTCCGGGTCGTCGGTTGGGTCCGCGCGGTCGGCCGTCAGGTAGTGGATCCCGGCTGTCATGCACCCGAACGCGAACGCGACCACCAGCCGGACCGCGATCGTCGGGAAATCCAAATGAGTCTCGGCCTGGACGGCCGTGCGGAGCCAAGGCGGCATCAAGCGGTCTCCCGAACGAGGGCGTTCGCCGAAGTCGGCGGGTTGGCGGCAGCCAGTACGGCCGCGGCGTCGGCCGGGTCGGCCACGTCCGCGCCGGCGGCCGTCA
>JAQGHJ010000306.1 GCA_028288905.1 Phycisphaerales bacterium
GGCGGCCGCCGACGCCTACCGTCGCGCGCTGGCGCTGCGGCCGGACGCCCCGGAGGCGCTGAGCGGCTACGGCTTGGCCCTGACCCACGCCGGTCAATCGGGTGCGGCGGCCGTGGCGCTGCGGCAAGCGGTGCGGCTGCGGCCCGGTTTCGTAGCCGCTTGGACGAACCTGGGTCTTGCGCTGGCCGCCCTCGGCAGGTACGCCGACGCCGAGGCGGCCTACCTGACCGCCCTGCGGCACGACCCCTCGTCGGCCGAGGCGCACGTGAACCGAGGGAAAGCGCTGAAGGAACAGGGCCGTCCCGGTGAGGCGGTCGCCTGCTACGACCTCGCCCTGTCCGCCGACCGCGGCAGCCCTATCGCCCGGTGGAACCGATCGCTCGCGCTGCTTCAACTCGGCGACTACGCCGCCGGTTGGCCGGCGTACGAGTCGCGTTGGGCTAGGGCCGGGGCGTCGCCGAGCCCGCGGCTCTCCGTCCCCGAATGGGACGGGTCGCCGCCGGCTGGGCGCACGATCCTCCTGCGGGGCGAGCAGGGACTGGGAGACGTCGTGCAGTTCCTTCGCTACGCGGCCGATCTGCGGGCGGCCGGGGCGCGGGTGGTGGTCGAGGCTCCGGCCCCTCTGGCCACGGTGTTAGCCGCCTGTCCACACGTGGACGAGGTGGTCCGTGAGGGCGAGCCGCCGCCGCCGTTCGACGCGCACGCCGCTGTCATGAGCCTGCCCGCGCTGTTCGGCACGACGCTCGCGACCGTGCCGGCCGCGGTGCCGTACCTGTCGGCCGACGGAGAGCGAGTTCGTCGCTTCGGAGCGGTGCTGTCGGCGCTGCCCGGACTGAAGGTCGGTATCGCCTGGCAGGGCAACCCGCACCACCCGTGGGACAGACATCGGTCGGTCCCTCTCCAGGCGTACGCCCCCCTCGCCGCCGTGCCCGGGGTCACGCTCGTCAGCCTGCAACGCGGGCCCGGGCTCGAGCAGCTCGAACGGTTCGAACAACTCGAAGGCTTGGCGGCGGGCCGGGGCCAGTGGGCGGGGGGGAGGCCGGTCCTCCTGCTCGACCGCCGGCTCCCGGAGGACGAAGCGGTCGCCGCCGTCGACCTCGTCGTGACGGTCGACACGCTGACCGCACACCTGGCCGGCGCGATGGCGGTTCCGACGTGGGTGTTGCTGTCAACGATGGTCGACTGGCGATGGCTCCTGAACCGCGACGACTCACCGTGGTACCCGACCGTGAGGCTGTTCCGGCAGGTCCGGCGGGACGAGTGGGCACCGGTGTTTGAACGGGTGGCAGCGACCCTGCGGCGACGCGCGGCCGACGCACGGGAAGGCGGCCAACGGGCGAAGCGGCGTGACCCGGACGACCCGATCAACAAAATTCGGAGGCCGTCGTGAGCCCCACCATCCGAAGTGGCGCCGACGTGGACGGCGACGCGGCGACCAGAAAAACGTTTCAGGATTGCGAAGGTTCAGCTCCCCAGCCCCATGGCGGCTCGTCCGTGCTCCGCCAGAACCTGGCGACGAAAGAGGACGGCAGCGACGTCGCGCGGGCCGCCGCACTGCGACGGGCCGGCCGTCCGGGAGAGGCCGCGATCCTTCTCGAACACGTCGCCCGAACCGCCCCGTCCCAAGCGATGTCAGAACTGACCGCCCTCGGGGCGGCCCGCTTGGAGGCGGGCGACGCGGCGGCCGCCGAGGCCGCATTCGAGCGGATCTTGATCAACGACCCGGCCCGCCCAACGGCCCACGCCGACCTTGCCGTCGCCTTGCTCCGCCAGGGGCGGCTCGACGAGGCGGTCGCGGCGTACGAACAGGCCGTCCTGCTCCACCGCGCTCGGCCCCGGCAGTGGGACCCGCAGTTCCCGCGGGAGGTCGCCCGCCTAGGCCTGGTCTACGAGGCACGCCGGGCAGGGCAGATGGGCGACGCCGACGACCCAGCAATCGGCGCGCTCGAGCTGGATGCCGCGGTACCCCTGGTTACGAAGCTGGTCGGCTGCTTCGGCGACCACTCCGACTACTCGCTCCGGTGTCTGGCGAGCGTGGCTGCCGGAGTTGGGCTGCGGACGCACTGTGAACTGCTCGTCGGTCTGAACGCGTGCTGCACCCGGACCGTGACGGCCGCCCGGCGGCTGGCGGACGACGGGACGGTCGACGCCGTTGTCGAGTGCCAACGGAACCGGAACAAGGACCCGATGATGCGGGTCCTGCTGGAGCAGGTCCGCACCCCGTACGTCCTGTGGCTGGACGACGACTCGCACTTCGTCGATCCGAACTGGCCGGCGGTCGTCGCGCGGGTGGTCCGCGACGAGCACCCGTTCGACGTGTCCGGCCGGCTCGGGTGGTACGGCCCGCGGCGGCTGGCGGACCCGGCGTACGCCCGGTTCGTCCGCGGCCGGCCGTGGTGGCGGACGGACGAGCACCTGCCGCCGGACCTGCGGGAGTGGGTGCCGTTCGCCCTCGGCGGGCTGTTCGTCGCCCGCACCGCCTACCTGCGGCAGCACGACTTCCCCGACCGCGGGATGACGAAGGCGATGGACGACGTCGCCCTCGGGGACCTCGTGCTCCAGCAGACCGGCCGGCTCGTCCCCCTGCCGGCGGACGTGCTGGCGATGTGCCGCATCGACGACGGCCACCGCCGCGGCGTCGATTTCGACCTGCCGATCGACCCGCCGGCGCCGGCTGCCGCAGAAAGGCACGCGACGGACCCGGCGGCGCGGAAGCTCGCCGAGCACCTGATCGGCCAGCGGCGTTTCCTGTACGTCCGCGACCAGGACAGCCACCGTGAGCTGGAGCTGTTGCCGGACGGGGCGATCGGGGTCGGGGCGACGTCGCGGGAAAGGCGATGGGAGGTTCGAGCTGCCGACGGCGAGGTGACGCTTCACCTGCTCGGTGACGGCCGGCGGCCGGCCTGCTCGCTCGTGCCGGCCGACACGGGCGTACTCCGCGGTCGCCTCGCCGCCCGGCCGGAGGCCGAGGCCTACCTCATACCGCATGCCGACGAGGTCGGGCCGTGGCCGCCCGACCGCGGGTCCGGCATCGGCCCCACCGCGGACGGGTACCTCCCGCGGGTGAGCTTTGTCACCGCGTGCATGAACCGGTTGCACCACCTACGACTCACCCTGCCGCTGAACCTTCGGTGGGCGGCGTCGTACCCCGGCCCGATCGAGTTCGTGCTGCTCGACTACAACGACCGGTCCAGGCTGGCCGACTGGGCGCGGGCCGAACTGCTCGGGCCGATCGCCGACGGCACGCTGTCCTACTACCGTACGAGCCGCCCGACCCGGTACGACCAGAGCCACGCGAAGAACGTGCTGTTGAAGCTCGCAACGGGCGACGTAATCGTTCACGTGGACGCCGACAACGTGATCGGCCACGGCTTCGCGGAGCTCGCCGCCGGGCTGCCGTCGCGGACGCTGCTGTCCGCTCCGGACGCGTACCCGAGCACCGGCGGCCGGGTGGTGGCCCACCGGGCGGACCTGCTGGCGATCGGCGGGTACGACGAGGCGTCGTTCGGCGGCGCGTACGGGCACGAGGACTTGGACCTGATCGCCCGCGCAGCCGCGGTCGGGGTGCGACGGGCCCGGTTCGACGGACGGTACGCCATGGCCCTCCCGCACTCGGACGGCGACCGGCAAGGCCGAGACTCCGACGACGTTCGCACGACCGCCCGGCGGAACGCCGCCGCGTCCGCCGCCAACCTCGCCGCCGGCCGCCTCGTCGCCAACGCGGGTCGAGCGTGGGGCGTTGAGACGCTCCGGCGGAACTTCGCGGACGCCAAAATCACAACCCAGTAGTGTCCGCCCGCAGCCGGTCGACGACGGCCCGCCCAGTGCCAGGGCCGTACCGCGCCCGTCCCACACTCGCTAACGCCGCGTTCGAACGGATAGGTTCGCCATGTCCATGTTTGCCCGCATCCACAAGGCGTCCGGAATCATCCTGCCGTTCGCCGACCCGAACGAAGGCGGCTACCTCCGGCCGCTCGGCCTCGACCGTAACGCGTTCCGCCGCGTGAACGACGGCATTTGGGTCGAGTACCAGCCCGACGGCCTCGAACTGCATTACGAACCCGACCCGCTGTCAGCCGCCCCCGGCGAGCTGTCGGCCGACACGGACCCGGACTACGATCCCGACCTCGGCTACGTGCGGAACCTGCTGGGCCCGAACTACGCAGTGCCCTTCGTCGGCGCCGCGGTCGATTCCGCGGAGGCGCGGGACCAAGGCGGCGCCCCGGGCCTCTGCACGATCGATCAGGAGTGCGACTACGAGCCGAGCCAACTGGCGACCGGGCCGTACCGAAACCTGCCGACGGGCGGGCCGTCGTACGGCCTAGCCGGTTCTACGAACGCGTTGGAACGGGCGGTGGCCGTCGCTCGGGCGTGGGCTCGGCCGTTCTCGCTTCCGTCCCAGTTCGATGGGAACGATGCAGGCACCGTGCCGTTCACGTGCCGGGTCAACCTCTCGACCGGGAACGTGGCGGTGTCGTTCAGCCTGCCGGCGGCCGGCTCGGCCGCGCCGCCGGTCCGGTTCTACTACAACAGCCGGTCGGCGCGGGACGGCGAGTACGGCCGCGGCTGGGGTGGACTGTATCGGCAGTGGGTGGACTACGAGGCGGACGACGGGACGCGGCGGCGTGCGACCCTCGCCTGCCTGTTAAGCCCGAGCGGGCAGGCGTGGACGATCGAGCGCGGGCCGGGCGGGCGGGTAACCGGGGTCGTCGATCCCGCCGGCGGCCGGACCAGCTTCGCGTTCGCGACCAGCGTCAGGCTGTCCTTGGTCACCGACCCGGGCGGGCGGTTCTGCACGTTCGAGGTCGATGCCTCCGGCCACCTGGCGCGGGTCGATTTTGCCGCCACGGCCGCGATGCGGTTCGCGTACGACGCCGCCGGGCGGATGGCCGAGATCGAGACGGCCGACGGCGGGGTGACGCGGTTCGCCTACGACGCGAGCGGCCGGGTTACGACCACCACCACCGCCGGCGGCCAGACGACGACGTTCGCTTACCCGGGGGCGTCCCGCCGGACCGTGACCGACGCACGCGGGGGCGCGTGGGACTTGGAGTTCGACGCCGACGGCAATGTATCGTCGGCCACTGATCCGGCCGGCGGCACCCGCCGCTACGCGTGGGAACCGGGTACGCAGCGGCTGCTCGCCGTCACCGACGGGCGCGGTTTCACCACCAAGCTTGGGTACGCCGAAGCGGGGGACCGTTCCCGTCGGCTGACAGCCGTCGCCCTCCCAGCCGGCGCCTTCGGGTATGGGTTCGACCTGCCCTCGGGACGCCTGACGGCCGTCATCGACGAACGCGGGGCAGCGTCCGTGCTCGCGTGGGATGGGCTCCGCCGCACGGCATTCACCGACGCGGCCGGCCACACCACGGGCTACGCATATGACGCCGCCGGCCGGCTGACGGAGTTGACCGACCCCCTTGGGCACGCGTGGCTGTGGGCGTACGACCCGGGCGGCCGCCGAACGCTGGCCGTCGACCCGGTCGGCCGCGGCACCGCGTACGGCTACGCCGCCGCCGGCCAAGTCAGTCGAGTCACCGATTCGGCCGTATTCGCGACGGAGACGGCGCGCGACCCCCTCAACCGGCCGACGCGGGTGACGGCTCCGGACGGCGGGACCACCACGTTCGCGTACGACGCCGTCGGTCGGCTAACGCGAACCGTCCCGCCGGGCGGCGCGGCTTGGGAGAGAGCATACGACGCCGACGGGCGGGTGACGTCGACGGTCGCACCCACCGGCGGCCGGACCACCTACGCGTACGACCCGACCTTCAACCGGACGGCCACCACGGATGCCGGTGGCCACACGACGACCGAGGCGTACGACGCCGCCAGCCGCCTGACCCGCATAGTCGACCCCGTCGGACGGGTCACGACCTACGGCTACGACGCCGCGTCGAAGCGAACGCTTATGACCGGCCCGGACGGTCAGACCTGGGCCGACGCCTACGACCCTTCGGGCCGTCTGACCCTTACGAGCGACCCGGCCGGCCGGGAGATGGCACACGCGTACGACCCGACCGGCAACCGTACGCGGTCGACGGATCCGCTGGGGCACCGGTCGGAGACCGCGTTCGATCCGCTGGGCCGCCCGACCCGGACAATCGACCCGGACGGGCGGGCGGCGGCAACCGCTTTCGATGCCGGCGGGAGGCGGACGGCCACCGTCGACCGGGCCGGGCACCGGGCGGCCTACCGGTACGACCCGGCGGGCCAGCTGACGGCGGCCACGAGCCGAACTGGCGACCGTCGGCTGTTCGCGTACGACGAGGCCGGCCGCACGTCCGTCGTCGTCGACGGGGAGGGCCGGCGGACCACGACGACGTACGACGAACAGGGCCGGGCGACGAAGATCGTCACCCCGCTCGGGTTCGTGCTCACCACCACGTACGACGACGCCGGTCGGACGAAGGCCACCACCCGCCCGACCGGCAAAACCACCACCACCAGCTAAGACGCGCAGGACCGACCGACGGCCGTCACCAACCCCGCCGGGGAGACGGCATATACCGCCTACGACGACCAAAGCCGCATCACGTCCGTCACCAACCCGGCCGGCGAGACGACGACGACGCAGTTCGACGCGGCCGGCCGGCCGACGGCCGTTACCGACCCACTGGGAAACACGACGGGCACCGCGTACGCCGCCGGCGGGGATTGGGTCGCGGTCACGGGTCCGGCCGGCGGCACGACCACTACCTACTACGACGGGCTGCAGCGGGTGACGGCGGTGCAGAACCCGCTCGGGTTCGTCACGGCCACCGCGTTCGACGCCGCCGGCCGGCCGACCGCCGTCACCGATCTGGCCGGGCGGACGACGACGACCGCGTACGACGCCGCGGGCAGGCCGACGGCCGTCGCGGACGCCCTCGGCCGAACGAGCACCACCGCGTACGACGCCGACGGCCGCCCGACCGCGGTGACGGACCCGCTCGGCCGCACGATGAGGACCGCGTACGACGCCGACGGCCGGATCACCGCCGTCACGGACCCGTTCGGGCACACGACGACCACCCTGTACGACCGAAGCGGACTGCGGACGGCCGTCACCGACCCGACGGGATTCACGACAACGGTCGCGTACGATCTCGGCAGCCGGCCGACGGCCGTGACCGACGCTCTCGGCGACGCGACCCTCACCGCGTACGACCCGGACGGGCTCCCCACCCAGGTGACGGA
This sequence comes from Phycisphaerales bacterium, assembly GCA_028288905.1. Classification (GTDB taxonomy): domain Bacteria; phylum Planctomycetota; class Phycisphaerae; order Tepidisphaerales; family Tepidisphaeraceae; genus Humisphaera. Next base: position 7,180 of record JAQGHJ010000306.1, read on the forward strand.
CCCCACCGGGTACGTGACGACGACCCTCTACGACCTAGCCGACCGCCCGACCACCGTCACTGACCCCGCCGGCTTCGCGACGACGACCGGCTACGATCGCGCCGGCCGGCCGACCGTCGTCGTCGACCCGCTGGGACACGCCACGACGACCCTGTACGACCCGGGCGGGCGGGCGACCCGCGCCGTCGATCCGCTCGGGCTCGTCACCACGACCGCGTTCGATCCGGCCGGCCGGGTGACACGGGTCACGAACGCGCTGGGGGAGGACGTCGACACTGGGTACGACCTGGGCGGCCGGGCCACGCGGGTGACGGACACGGCCGGCCGGGCGTGCCTCGCCGCGTACGACGCGACGGACCACTTGACGGCCACGACCGACCCGGCCGGCCAAGTAACGACGTCGGCGTACGATGCCGCCGGCCAGCGGACGGCGGTGACCAACCCGCTCGGGCAGACGGCAGCGACGGCCTACGACCCGGCCGGCCGGTCCACGCTCGTGACCGACGCCCGCGGGAAGTCGACCGCATTCGCGTACGACGCGGCCGGGCGGCAGACGGCCGTCACCGGTCCGGACGGTGGGCCGAGGACGCGGGCCTACGACCCGGCGGGCCGGCTGACGGCCGTCTCCGACGCCCGGCCGGCCGGGGGCACTTTGGCGTATGACCCCGCGGGCCGGCTCACGCGTCAGGCCTGGTCCGACGGGGCCGTGTTTACGTTCGCCTACGACCCGGCCGGCCGCCGCACGCTCGCCCAGGATCCGACGGGCTCGTACACCACGACCTACGACCCGCGGGGCCTCGTGGCCGGGCGGGAAGTGCCGCAGAAGGCGGCGGCGGCCGACTACGGGTACGACGCGGCCGGCCGGCGGACCAGCCTATCGGCGTTCGGGGCCGGCGTGTTCGCCTACTCGTACGACGCGGCGGGCCGGCTGACGGCGCTCGACGACCTGTGGTCGTCGCTGTCGTACAGGTTCGCGTACGACCCGCTCGGGCGGACGACGGCCACCACCGGGGCGTTCTCCGAGACGGCGACCCTCGCCTTCGACGGACCCGACTTAGCCGGGATCGACAACCGCGCGGCGGGCGGGGCCGCCGCTGACTCGGCGGGGTACGCGTACGACGCCGCCGGCCGTCGTACCGGGCGGACGGAGCCGGGCGGCGTTGTCACCATTTGGGCGTACGACGCGGCCGGAAGGCTGGCGGGCGAGTGGCGGGGGGCCGGCGCAACGACGCTCGACCGCACGACGTACGCTTATGACCCGGCCGGCAACCGCACGCTCTCGACCGCGTCCGGCGGGCCGGCGGTAACGTACACCTACTCGGACGGAAACCGACTCCTGACCGCCACCGACCCGGCCGGCACGGCCACGTACGGGTACGACGCGGCCGGGAGCCGTACGAGCGTGGTGGTCGCGGCCGGGACCACCACGTATGCCTACGACGCCGGCGGGCGAATGACGGCGGTCACCCTGCCGTCCGGGGCGGCGGTCGCGTTCGCGTACAACGCTGACGGGCAGCAGGTCGGCCGGTCGTCGTCGCCCTCCGGTGTCGCCCGCGGGTACGTTTACGATGGCCAAGCACTGGTGGAGCGGACGGACGGGGCCGGGAACCCGGACGCCAACCTGACGAACCGCCCGGCCGGCGGGCTCGTGGCGGTCCGGGACGGCAGTACGGGAGACACGGTTGACTACGCGTTCGACGGCATCGGGTCGACGGTCGGCACGTTCGATTGGACGCAGGCGTTCACCGGCCCGTACCGGTACCACGCGTTCGGGGGGCCGCTCGGCCCGGTGGCGGCCCCCTTTGGCTGGGGCGGCTGGTCCCGGGTGCTGCGGGACGACGTGCTTGGCGGACTGTGTCTGATCGGCGGCGGAGGGTTCGAGGTGCCGGGGATGGCGGGGACGGGCGGGAGGTATTACGACCCGTCGGTGGGGCGCTTTCTCACCGAACGCGCGGCCGACCCGCAACGGGCCGACCCGCACTTGTCGGCTTACCCCACCAATGACCCGTTCGGCCGGTCTCCCTGCAACGGCATATTCGCAGCAAAGGGAACGGGCGTCACCGTTTGACCCCGTTGACGGTCCGATAACTTGGGCGGGGTTGTTCCGTCCAATTTAAGCTCAAGCCGGTGGGGACGGGCGGGTACAGTGTCTCGTACCTTGCGAGCACTCCGATACCTTCCCCTTGCGTACTTGGCCGGCGTCCACGGGTTCGCGCTCTTCGCGCCGTACTTGGCCGTCGCGGTCGCGCTCACCCACGTGTCGTGGGCCAGGCGGCGAAGGGCCGCGGTGTAACACCAGTGGCCATTCCCGTCGCGCCGCCGACGTTGCGTGACAGCGGCTGCGCCGGGTATACCGGCCGGCCGTGTCCGGCGACGCCCAACTCTTCGTCTTGGCCGCCGTGCTGGCGGCGGTCGTCGTCGTGGCGGCCGTCCTCTGGAACGCCCGCCGCCTCGTCCCGCCGCCGTTGCCGTACTACGCCAAAGAACACCTGTGCTCGAAGGGGGAGCTGGTCTTCTACCGGGCGCTCGGCCGCGCGCTGCCGAAGGGCGTCGGCATCACGATGAAGACACGGCTCGGCGACGTCCTCGGCTGCACGGCCGAAGGGTGGCGGACCGGGTTCGGGGCGAAGATCGCCCAGAAGCACGTCGACTTCATCCTGTTCGACCCCGTCACAACGGCCGTGATGCTGGTCGTCGAACTCGACGACCGGACGCACCTCCAGCCGGACCGGCAGGAGCGGGACGCGTTCCTCGATCGCGCCCTGGCCGCGGCCGGGGTGCCGGTGCTGCACGTGCCGGCGGCTAAAGAATACGATTCGGGGGAGTTGCGGGAGGAAATCGAACAGGTTTTGCGGCACGCGCCGGCGGGGCACCGCGCGGAGCCGGAGTGACGGCGGCCGCGGTGCCTGGCTTCATCCGCCTTCGCGGCACGGGTTTGCAACCCGCTCGTCAATCGTTTGAAGAGGTGGCACGCGGGTGGCGATCGCAGATCAGCCACAGGTCGCTGCACAGGTTGCGAACGAGTGCGTCGGTCAGGACGCCGGCGGCGCGGCCGCCCCCATCAGAGTTGGCTTTCCTGCTTCACGATCGCGTCGTAGATCTCCTCGGCCGTCTTGGCTTCGGCTAGGGCGTGACGGAACTTGTCGATCGTCATCAGTCGGCTGATACGGGCGAGGGCGTGAATGTGCGGGCCGGTCTTGTCTGGCGGGCTGGCGAGCAGCCAGATCAGGTTGACCGGCCGGCCGTCGATCGCCTGGAAGTCGACGGGCGTTCCTGGCCGGCCGATCGCCATCACCAAGTGGTCGGTGCCGGTGCACTTGCCGTGCGGGATGGCCAGACCGTTGCCGATGCCCGTCGTCCGAGTCTGCTCCCGTTCCAGAACGGCGTCGAGCACCTTCTTGGCGTCGGTCAGCTCGCCGTTGGCCGCGAGGGTCGAGACCAGTTCCCCGATCGCCTCGGCCTTCGTCGCCGCGGCCAGGGGGACCTTGATGTTCTGCGGCTTGAGGATCTCAGTCAGGCGCATACCAGGCAACTCCGACCCGCGGCGGCCCCCGCAACAAAGAACCCGACGGCCCCGGCGGGATGTTGGTTCGAACCGAAAATCGTA
>JAQGHJ010000324.1 GCA_028288905.1 Phycisphaerales bacterium
CGACGGCCCGCCGCCCGACGGCTTCCTCCCGCCTGGCGGCCCGCCGGACTGACGCGGCCGACGCCTCCCATCCCCGCGCGTCCTCTCGACCGGTTCGGCAGGTTCTCCGCCCGAAGCCCGCCACCCCCGTCCACCACCGCTACGGCGATCCCGTCGCCGCCCGGCGGCAGCCCGAACTCCGACGGCACATGCGGCGGCGGCGCGTCGGCCGGGGCTTAGTACGCGGCACGTCTCGGCCGGCGACGCCCGATGCGCCGGCGGCCCGGCTCAATGACCGACCGAGAAGGTCGCCGTGTCGGACAACTTCTTGGCGTCCTCCGGCGTCTCGATCGGGGGCAACCCTTCGGGCCGCATTACGACCTCGTTGAGGATCCGCGTGCACAGCCGCTTCATCTGGGCCCCGACGAGCCAGTTTGAGTTCAGGAACCCCCGGTTTGTGATGCGTCGCTCCAGGTCCGTCGCGTTGAGCGGATGGCCGTCGGCTGTCACCAAGCCCTCCCCTTTTAGCCACGGCGCATTCCCGGTCGCCCACACCTGGAGCTTCTTATAGTAGTTCGGGTCGCTCTGGATCCACTCGTCCACCAGGCGGAGGTTGCGGAGCCGGCCGCCGAGGTTGACGCGGGCCCGCGTCTCCGTCGGGTGCGACCCGATCGACCCGTCGTAGTCGATCGGCACGTCGACGGCCACGTACCCGACGACCACCGGCACCTCGAACGTTTCGTCCAGCGAAACGGAGCTGTTCGTGACCCCGTAGGCGCTGAACTGCGCGCCGGCCGCCATCGCCGGCTCGTCGTCGGCGGGTTGTGACGCGGGCTTGGCCGCCGCCGCTCCGCCGCCGGCCGGTGCCGTCGCCGGGGTCGTGGTGGCGACGGACGACTTCGCCCCCTTCGCCTTCTCCGGCGTCTTGGGGGCCGTGGCATTGGCGAGGGCGGCGTTCACCGCGTTGGTCAGCTTGGTCACGTCCTCGGGAAGGTCCTTGCCCGCCGTGAGCAGCCCGAGGTTGTCGGCGACGCCCGCCCGGATCTTGCCCCCGGTCGAGCTAGTGTCGTTCATCACGACGGACGCCCGTTTGACCCGCCAGATCCCGGTCACGACCCGGGCGTACCGGTACCGCATCTGATAATCGCCGGCGTCGTCGCGGACGTACCGGGGGGCGTAATCCTTCAGCGTCGCCTGGTGCAGTTTCCCCCACTCCTTGACGCGGGGGTCGATCGCGTCCTCCGGCACGCGGTAGGACGTCGCGTCCTTCAACGAGACGCTGGCGGTCGCGGACTGCGCGCCGGTCAGGCTGAACGCGACCGGTACCCCGGAGATCGGCAGCCCGCCGCCGACCGACTGCCCGCGGCGGATGTCGAACGTGAACGTCGCGAAGACGGCCTTGCCGAAGTCGCTCTCCTTGACCGGCATCTCGATGTTCGACAGGTACTGCCCGAGCGGGAGGAAGCCGGTCTCGTCGTACAGCTCCGGCTCGTCCTCGATCGGCCGGTCGACCAGGAACACGTCGCCGACCTTCAGCGATTCCTGGAGCGGGTAGATCGGGATCACCTGCTGGGCGCGGATCGCCAGCGAGTAGTCCTTGGCGAACCGGTTGAACTCCGCCTTCTTCGCCGCCTGCGTGCAGCCGGCCGCGGACAGAAGGAAAGCCACAGTGAAGCCTACGAGCCGCATCGGAACCCCCGGGACGAAGTGAATAGTGTGACAGGCCCTCCTGCAGGGATTATGCCCACACGTTGTCATATCATGCGAATTTGTTTCCTCCTGTCAAGATATAGCCATCCATGGCCATGGCCCATGCAATTTGTGGAGAATGGTTGATTCGGGGTACGAGTTTGAACGCCTGCCGTCCCGTGTTCGACCGATGCCCGGCCCGCCCACCTTGGGTCTCCGCGGGCAACGGGAAGGGGCGCTTCCAATTCTTGACATCAGGGAGGCCCGGCACGGTTCCGACCGCCCAGGCTCCGCGCAACGATTCAAACGGGGGCAGACGCAGTCGCCCGTGTGCGGGTGCTTCAGCTAGGGCGGTCCGTCGTTCGAGCCACCTTCTCTCGGTGCGGGCAAAGCTGCCGCCGCGGACGGATAAGTCCTTTACTCAACAGGAGGGTCGGACGCCTCGGCGGCAACGACGTTGTTCGGGGCGATGAGGGCAGGCGTGGGCGAGGGGGCGGAGGCGGCAGTGGCGGCCGGCTTGGGGCGGCGCGGCTTCCGGCCGGTGGCGAGCCCAAGCATGTTTGAGTCGGAGCAGGTTCGCCAGCACCGCTTGGTCGATCTCGTCGCGGCGAACGGCCAGCGGGTGCCTGGGCGGCGGCGGTGTGGGGCTTATGCAGAATCGGGAGAGGTCGAAGCCGGAGGCGTCTCGGTGGGGGTGCGCAGCGCTGCTCGAGAGAGGCTGTCCCGCCGTGACAAGGGGTCGCAAGCCTTCCATCCAGGGAGCGGCAGGCTGCCTCCTAGTCCCCGTTCCTGGAGTACCGGGAGAGGGGGTAAGGCGCGGCCCGCCGAGGTGCTGAACCGACCGGCTGTCCACTCGGGACGCGGGGGCTCGTCCGGTTCCTCACGCCCCGCCCGGCTGAGGCGGCGGGGGCCGGTCGGGCGGGACGCTGCGAACCGCTATCGAGTGCTACCAATGCCGCACTGCGTGCGTGGGCCCGCCTGAGCGGGCGAGTTGGCGGCGGCGGGGCGGGCGATCAGGCGGCCGGCTTCATCCGGGCCAGGGTCGCCTGGACCTTTTCCAGCAGCGTCTTGGCGTCGAACGGCTTGACGACGTACCCGCTGATGCCGGCCTTGGCGGCGGCGATCACCCGCTCCTTCTCGGCCTCGGTCGTGCACATCACCAGCGGGGTGGCCTTGTCCTTCTCCCGGATCCGCTGGACGAGGGTCAGCCCGTCCATGTTCGGCATGTTCCAGTCGACCAGCACGAGGTCGACCTTGCCGCCGGCCGACGCGATGGCGGACAGAGCCTCGAACCCGTCGCCGGCCTCTAGGAACTCGGTACCGGCCCCGAGCCCCTCGAGCACCCGCTTCTGGATCGTCCGCATTGTCTTCGAGTCGTCCACGAGCAAGACCTTCATCGGTGTCTCCTTACGGCAGGAACGTTTTCGGTTGTTGGGGGCGCGGCGTTGGATCGGCAGGGGGGGGCGGCGGGCCGCGGTCAGGCGGCGGCCTGCTGGGCCTGTTGCCGCACGTTCAGCTCGACGGCGAAGTCGCCCTGCGGGCACCGGCACGGGATCACGAGGCACGGCAGGTCCCGGAGCCGCGGGACCGAGTGCCCGGCCCCGATAATGACGACCGGGGTGGTGATCGTCGCGCCGGGCCCGAGGTTGCTCTTGGCCGCCCCGGCGATCATGTTCGTCAGCTCGCCGATCGCGTCGGCGAAGTCGGGGGACCCGCTCGGGTGCTCGGCCCCGGCGAACGCCCCGACCAGCTTGACGGCGGTGGCGTTCGGGAAGCAGAGGACGACGGACCCGGCCAGGGTGCCGGAGAACCCGATGACGCCGGACACGTCCTGGGGCGGGGCGGTCTCGGCCTTGAGGTGCGGGGGCAGGATGGTGACCTGCACGCCGGCCATCGTTGACAAGACCGACTTGATCGACCCGACGAACGCCGGGATGAGCCGCAGGTGCATCGGGGTCGGGTTGTCGGGCGTCGTCGCCATGAAAGCTCCTGAAGCGC
>JAQGHJ010000210.1 GCA_028288905.1 Phycisphaerales bacterium
GGAACGTCGAGGTGACCGGGCGGGTCGTCCGCATCGCGGGGCTGCCGGCCCCGCTCCGCGGGCTGCGGGTCGTCCACCTCACCGACATCCACCACGGCCCGTGGACGAGCCTGCAGTACGTCCGCCGCGTCGTGCAGCAGGCGAACGCGCTGAAGCCGGACCTCGTGCTGCTCACCGGCGACTACGTCCACCAGTCCGACGTGTACATCGCCCCGGTCGTGCGGGAGCTGGCCCTGCTGCGGGCCCGGGCCGGCGTGGTCGCGACGCTCGGCAACCACGACTGGTGGGAGAACGACCGGCTGACCCGGTCGGAGTTCCGCAAGACGCCGATGCGGCTGATCGACAACGACCGGCTGTTCCTGACGGCCGAGCGGACGCTGGAACAGTCCGTCGGCCCGGCCGACGCCAAGTACGCGGTCTGCTTGGCCGGCGTCGGTGATTTGTGGGAGGGGTCGCCGAACTATGCCCACGCGCTCGGCGGGGTGCCGGACGCGATGCCTCGGGTGCTGCTGTCGCACAACCCCGACGTGGCCGAGGACCCGGCCCTGCTGGCGGCCGGCCCGCGGATCGACTTGATGCTCAGCGGCCACACGCACGGCGGGCAAATATCGCTGCCGCTAATCGGGGCACCTGTCACCCTGAGCCGGTACGGGCAGAAGTACGCCAGCGGCATGGTCCAATCGCCGCTGTGCCCTGTGTACGTGAACCGCGGCATCGGGACCACGGTCATGCCCGTGCGCTTCGGCGTCCGGCCGGAGATCGCGGTATTCGAGCTGCAGCCGGTGTGACGGCCGGCGAACCGATCACCCGGTTCGCCCGGCTCAGTTCAGCGACGGGTCCCCGGGCATGATCTCCGGCGGGATCCAGCTCGGGCGGCTCGCCCGGGTCGCGGCCCGGTGCAAGTCCTGCCAGAGGTCCTCCGCCTCCTCGAACACGTGGTCCGGCTCGGCCGGCAGCACGAGCCACGAGTCGGCCGCCAGTTCGGCCTCGAGCTGGCCGGCCCCCCACCCGGCGTACCCGATGAAGAACCGCGTCGGGGCCTCGCCGGCCGACACGAGCCGCTCGATCGCGTCCTTGTCCGTGCTGAAGTGCAGCCCGTCGCCCACGCGCAGGTCCGACGAGTCCGCGTCGCCGTGGACCACCATGAGCGGCCCCTCGCACGGCCCGCCCTGGTGCACCACCCCCTCGACGAGGCACGGGGCGTCCGACACCTGCTCCCACACCTGCCGGACCGGGGCCGTCAGCGGGCGGTTGAGCACGACCCCCAACGCCCCCTCGGCCCCGTGCTGGACCAGCAGGATGACCGTGTGGAAGAAGTTCGGGTCCGACAGCCGGGGCGTCGCGATCAGAAGTTGGCCTTGCAGCGAGTCCATAGGGGGTGCTCGGGCCGGATGATACCCGCGCCGCCGGAACGTGTCTGCCGAGAACAATGTGCCTCGTGTCTCGTCCCCGCCGGCCGATCTGACCCGGCCGGGAACAGTCCGCCCAGCGGGGGCCGCCGCACGATGGGGGTGCCCGTCGCCTAAATCAGCATCGTCCATGCGAGCTGCTCGCCGAGCTCCCCAAGCCGGGCCGGACCTCGTGTGATCGCCTCTTCGAGTGTCATGCCGGAGGTTTGCACCGCGAACACCTGCCGGAAAAGGCCGGCCGCCTCGCCAGCGATCGCCGAGTCGGTCGACCCGACGACGGCAACGCACGGCACGCCGAGTTCACGGCACAGCCGGGCAACGCCGACCGGTGCCTTGCCGTGCAGGCTGCTGGCGTCCAGTCGGCCCTCCCCGGTGACGACTAAATCTGCCCCGGCCAGCCGCTCCCGCAGGTGCAGGGCGTCGAACACGACGTCGACCCCGGGCCGCAGCGTCGCGTTCGGCCAGTAAGCGAGCAGCCCGAATCCGAACCCCCCGGCCGCCCCGGCCCCCGGAGCGGCCGCCTCGGCCAGCTTCCCGGTCCGCTCGGCTAACCCGTGAAGTTGGCGGTCGAACCACGCGACCTGCGCCGGCGTCGCCCCTTTCTGCGGCCCGTAGACGGCCGCTGCCCCGGCCGGGCCGCACAGCGGGTTCGTCACGTCGCACGCGACCGTCACCCGGCACCGCTCCACCAGCGACCCCCGCCCGTGCTTCACGAGCACGACCCGCTCCAGGTCGCGCCCGCACAGCGGCTCGGTCATCGACGACGGCTCCCCCTCGGCCAACAGCACCGGCAGCCCGGCCGCCTGGGCGCACCCGATCCCGCCGTCGATCGTCGCGCTGCCGCCGATGCCGAGGACGATGTCCCGCACGCCCAGGGCGGCCGCCGCCACGAGCAGTTCGCCGGTGCCGAATGTGGTGGTGGCCAGCGGGTCCCGGTCGGCGGTCGCCAGCAGCGCCAGCCCGCTGGCGGCCGCCATCTCGACGAACGCGGTTCGCCCGTCCCCGGACACGCCGAACGCGGCGTCGACCTTGTGCTCCGGCAGCGGCCCGGTGACCCGGCGGCGCTCTAGTCGCCCGCCCGTGGCCGCGACGAGGGTGCCCACCGTCCCCTCGCCGCCGTCGGCGACCG
>JAQGHJ010000366.1 GCA_028288905.1 Phycisphaerales bacterium
GTGGGCGACGAGATGCCGACGGACGCGGCCGCCTCGCCGGCCGCCCTCGCCCACCCCGGGTACGAGGGCCGGGCGGTGTTTTTGTCGGCCGCCGACGCGGTGATCGCCGGGCCGAAGGTGAAGGTCGAGCCGCGGAATCCCGGCGAGGCCGCCGCGGCCGCCGCCGGCAAGCGGAAGAAGAGCGACGGCGTCGACCCCGCCCACCGGCTGCCCGACTTCGTCGTCCGCGGCTGGACGACCCCCGACGACTCGGCCGAGTGGTCGTTCGACTGCCCCAAGGCCGGGGCGTACGTCGTCACGTTCGACTGCCTCGCCGCCCCGTCGTGGTCCCAAGGGAAGCGGTCGGAGGCGGCCCGGCTCGCGGTGTCGGCCGGTGCGGAAGCGGTCCCCGCCGACGTCTCGGACCTCGGCGGCGGGCACCGCGTGGGGTTCCAGCTGGTCGACGTTGCCCGGCTCACCCTGCCGGCCGGCCCCGTCACGCTCCGCGTCGCCCCGCGTGGCGAGAAGCAGAGCGGGCTGCCGGCGATCCGCAGCGTCCGGCTGTACCCGGCCGACGCCGCGGAACCGCCGCGTTGACCCGCCGGCCACCCCCGTCGTTCACGCCCCGGCCACCGCGATGCCGCGGTCGGCGCACAGCTTCCTCAGCGCCCGCACCGCCACCCCGAACAGCTCCGGCCCGGTCTCGCCGTGCGAGTGCCCGGCCACCTTCAGGTGCGGCTCCATCGTCACGAACCCGCGGTACCCACCCGCGTACGCGTCGGCCAGGATTGGCCCGATCTGCCCGTCCCCCTCGCCCGGCGGGACGACGTGCCCGTCCGACATCCGGGCGTCCTTGATGTGGATGTGGACGGTGTACGGCTTCAGCAGTTCCCAGTTGGCCAGCGGGTCCTCGTGCACCTGCACGAAGTTGGCGAAGTCGAAGGCGGTCCGCAGCTTGGGCGAGTCGACGCCGGCCATCAGGGTTCGGCACCGCGCGCCGGTGTCGCCGAAGATGCCCTTCTCGTTCTCGTGGACGAGCGTGACCGGCCGGCCGGCAAGGTACGCGCACTTCTGCTTGAACCGGTCGATCACCTCGTCCCCGATCGGGTCGATCGGCCCCTTCCCCTCGCCGCCGGCCGGGTAATAGCTGAACACCCGGACGAACGGCGCCCCGAAGTACTCGGCGATGTCGACGGCCCGCTTGAACCGGTCGAAGTGCGCCGGCCACGGCTGGTCGATCGCGACCTTGCCGATCGGCGACCCGATCGAGATCACCCCGAGCCCGTTCGCCGCCAGCTTCGACTTGATCTCGGCCCTGAGCGCGTCATCGAAGTCCATGACGTTCTTGCCCGCCACCCCGCGGAGTTCGAAGTGGGACACGCCGTTGGCGACGCAGGTGGCGATCTGGTCGTCGAGGTTCGGGCCGATCTCGTCGGCGAACGCGCTGAGTTGGAGCATGGGCCGGATGGTGGGGGACGGCGGTGGGGGCGTCAAGTCGTGGCGGCGGCGGAGGAGGCGGCGGCGGAGGCGGCGGACGCACGACAGGTTCCTAGGGCCGGAGCTCCTTAACAACATCGCCACCTTCTACGACCCGACTAATGAGGTGAGGTGGACGCCTCCTAAGTCGCCGCCGCACAGGAATGCCACGTTGCCTACGCCTTGGTACGGCCGCAGTCCTGTCCGTCTCCGATTCCCTGCCCCGTGCCCACTGCACCCCACCGGCCCACCAAATAAACAACCCCCTGCTCTCGCAAGGGGTTGTCGCTGTTCTTGAGGGTCAGGCAGCTTCGATCAGCGGTAAAACTCGATGATCAGGTTCATGTTCACCTCGAACGGCACGTCCTCGGCCGTCGGCAGGGCGTTGATCTTGCCGGTGAGGGTGGACGGGTTCCACTCGAGCCAGCCCGGGACGTTGTGCCCGACGACCTGCTCCATGTTGTCGCGGATCACCTTGTGGGTCCGCTCCTTGAACGTGATCGTGTCGCCCGGCTTCACGGTCGCGCTGGCGATGTCGGTCTTGCGGCCGTTCAGCAGCACGTGGCCGTGGTTCACGACCTGACGGGTCTGCCAGATGGTGCGGCCGACGCCGAGCCGGCGGCAGACGTTGTCCAGCCGGGTCTCCAGCAACTGCATCATCGTGTTGCCGGTGTTGCCCTTGGACTTCTTGGCGATATCGAAGAACCGGCGGAACTGCTTTTCCAGCATCCCGTAGTGGTAGCGGAGCTTCTGCTTCTCGACGAGGCGGACCCCGTACTCCGTGCTCCGGCGGCCGCGGTACCCGTGCATGCCGGGCAGCGTCAACTCGCGGGCGGTGTGCTTGGGGATATCGACGATCGGGACGCCGACGCGGCGGGACAGACGAACCTTCGGTCCGGTGTAACGGCCCATGGAACCTGCTCGACTTTCTACCGACGGGGCCGGTTTCCCTCGCGGGGCGCGGGACGAACGGTCAGTCGGCTCAGGACATGCGCGGCGGCCGCTTCGTGCCCGTCGCCCCACCGGCCGGCTTGGCTCGGGAGGGGACGGTGGCGGACGTCTGACGCGCTCGGTCCCGCGCCGGCATGGTCTTGAGGCATGCCGGCCGGGTTCCCACCCGGGCGGACCGATAGCCGGTCCGCGCCGCCGGGCGGGGGGAGGAGTATAGCGGGATGGCGGGGGAGCACAAGGCGGGCGGCGGGATCCGGACGTGATCGGGACGACGGGGTATGGAGCCCCGAAGGGGCGGAAGCCCCATAGCCCAGGGTGATGGCCGGGCGGGACGCCCGGACGAACCCTGGGTTCACGATCCCATCCAATATCGGAGCCCCGAAGGGGCGAAAGAGCAGGCGGGCGTTGAAGGCCGAGGCCCGCCGGCTCTTTCGCCCCTTCGGGGCTCCGCTCAATTGCCCAACTAAACCCAAGGTTCCCTCCCGGCCTGTGGCCGGTCGGTCACCCTGGGCTATGGTGCTTCCGCCCCTTCGGGGCTCCATACCGCTTCGTCACTAAACGACGTCGAACAGCGTGGGCTCGGACGCCGCGTCGGCTCTTTTCGCCCGTGCCTTTCGGACTGGTGGCGTCGACGGCTTGGCCGCGGCTTCCACGTTGGAGTCTGACTCCGGGGCACCGTCCGCCCCCCCGCCCTCCGCCTTGGCAAAGTTCGGCAGGCTCTCGTAGATCTCCGCCACCCGGGTCAGCCGGTCGGCGTCCTCAGGCCGCTTGTCCCACCGGACCCGCTTGATCCGCGGGAACCGCATCGCGAACCCGCCGGCGTGCCGCTTGCTCACCTGGATCTGGTCGCACGCGATCTCCAGCACGACCTGCGGCTTCACCTGCCGCACCCGACCGAACTGCTTGACCGTCAGCTCGGTGAACAGCTCCGTGAGCTTGGCGATCTCCTCGTCGGTCACGCCGCTGAACGCCTTGCCGACGTTCACGATCCGCGCGCCGTCGGTGCCCGGCTCGCCGTCCCACACGCCGAACGTGTAGTCGCTCAGCGAGTTCCGCCGCTTGCCGTGCCCGGTCTCGGCGGCCGTCACCACGCAGTCGAGCGTCGGCAGGTGGGTCTTGAGCTTGAACCAGACCTGCCCGCGGCGGCCGGGCGAGTAGACGCTCGTCGGGTCCTTGACGATGATCCCCTCGTTCCGCCGGCCGCGGGCGGCGTCGAACGCGGCGGCGATCTGCTCGGCCGCGATCACCTCCGCCTGCGCCAGCGTCGGCACGGCGTCCCCGCACGCCGCCTCCAGCACCGGGCGGCGGTCGGCCAGCGGCTCCTCCATCACCAGCCGCCCGTCCCGGTACAACACGTCGAACGCGATGAACGCGCACGGGTGGGCCGCCAGCACCGCGGGCGACGGGTTCTTCCGCCCGAGCCGCTTCTGGAGTTGGCCGAACGGCAGCACCTGCCCGTTCGCGTACGGGACGATCTCGCCGTCGAGCAGCACGTCGCCATCGAGTTGCTTCGCTTGGGCAACGACTTCCGGGAACGCTTCGTCGATCCGGTCGAGCGTGCGGGTATAGATCGCGACGCGGGCGTCGCCGCCGCTGCCGGACTTGTGCACCTGCGCCCGGATGCCGTCGAGCTTGTCCTCGGCCCGGAACGCCCTTCCTTCCAACACCTCGGCCAGCTCCTCGGCCGACTCCCGAGGCGTCGCCAGCATGAACTGCACCGGGTGGAACAGCTTGAACGCCGCCGTCGCCATCTGTCCGTGCCTCGCCAGCACGGCCACCTCGCCGAGGTCGCCGACGAGCAGCTGGCACCGCTGCACCTGCTGCGGCGTGGCCTCGAACGTGACCGCGACGGCGGCCTGCAGCACGCCTTCCTGCACGCCGGTGCGGAGGTCGCCGAAGATGATCTTGCCGAGGTACGCGGCCTCGCGGTTCGTCCGGGCCCGCGACAGAAGGGCGACGAGCGCCTCCCGCTTCGCCTCCCGCTTGCCGACGGCGGCCACAGCGTCGAACCCGGCGGCGATCTCCCGGAGCGTCAGCGGCTCGGCCGCCGCCGGCACCGGGTTGCGGCGGCGGGTCTCCCACACCAAAGCCAGCGCCTCGCCGATCTCGCCGGCCTTGACTGACAGCGCGTGCAGTTCGTCGGCGTCGACGCTCACGACGGCCGTCACCGCGTCCCGCATGGCGGCCCCGCCGACGTTCAGCACCCGCTCGTCGGTCGCGGCGAACGCCCGCCCGGCCGCGTACCGGACGGCCAGCCGCAGGTCCGCGTCCTCGCCCATCCCGCGGAAGTAGTCGGCCAACATCGCCTGCTTCTGGAGCTTCTTCGTGGTGGCCGCGGCCGCGTCGTTCACCTCGGCGAAGCGGAGCAGGGTGGCGTGGGGGTTCACGGGGGATGGTAGGCAGAGGGGAAGAGTAGAAGAGGGGAAGTAGGCAGTGAGGAGGGAAGGCGACAATGCCGGAGGCCCTCGCCTTTTCCTGCCTACTTCCCTTCTTCCTCTCCTCCCCTCTGCCCGACGCCTACCGCCTACTCGTCCAGGGGATGTCGGCCACGCCGCAGCGGTGGTTGCACAACCGGGCGAGGACGAACAGCCAGTCGCTCAGGCGGTTGAGGTACGTCAGGACGATCGACGGGACCGGGCGGTCCATGGCGAAGTCGACGAGCAGCCGCTCGGCCCGGCGGCAGACGGTGCGTGCCAGGTGCAGCCGAGCGGCCGCCTCGGTCCCCCCGGGCAGGACGAATGTGCGGAGCGGCGGCAGCTCGGCCTCGGCGGCGTCGATCCCCATCTCCAGCCGGGACACCATCTGCTCGTCCAGCGGCGGCAGGTTCGCCTTGTGCGGGTTCTCGTCCGGGGTTGCCAGGTGTGACCCGACCGTGAACAGGTCGGCCTGCACCGCCCGCAGCGGGCCGACGAGGTCGGCGAGCGGGTCGGGGGCGGGCGGGTCGGCGACCGCGCCGGCGGCTGGGGGGATCATCGGGTGGCCGGCATTGGCGGCCGCCCCGGCCCCGACGGCCCCGACGGCCCCGACGGCCAGCCCGATCGCGGCGTTCAGCTCGTCGACGGTCCCGTAACACTCGATCCGCCGGTCGGACTTGCGGACCCGGCTCCCGCCGATGAGCCCCGTCGACCCGTCGTCGCCGGTCTTGGTGTAGATCTTCATACGCCGCCATCGTACGGCCGCGGCGGCCGGGACGCCCGGCAGGGGCGGACGCGCGGGAAACCGGCGGGAGGCGGCGTGCCGCCCGCGGGCAGTTCCAAGCCCGCTGCCGACCGTCGTCCCGCTGCCGGTTAAGGTCGCGCTAACGCCCGCTGTTCGGGCCGCGGACCGGTAGGATGTCGCCCACCATGAGCTTCGGGTCATCGCCTGCCGCCGCGGACGTCCGTCGTTCCCCCGGCACCTTCGTGTACCGCCCGCCGGGCCGGCTCGGCGGCGGGTCGGGCGGTGCGGTGCGGTTGGCGACGGCCGGTCCG
>JAQGHJ010000397.1 GCA_028288905.1 Phycisphaerales bacterium
GTTGGCCGTGAACGTTGACACGACCCGGCCGGAGATCTCGGACCCCAGGAACATCCCGACGCCGTAGACGAGGAAGCTGAACAGCGCCTGGGCCGATCCGCGGATGGCCGCCGGGGCCTTCGTGTCCGTGTGGATGAACCCAGCCGCTAGGAAGAAGTCGAAGCAGACCCCGTGCAGCGCGACGCCGAGCAGCAGCAGCGTGTAGTGCGTGCCGTCGGCCGCCGTCGAGAACAGGTAGTACCGGACCACCCACGCGGCCATCCCGATCGCCAGGACGAACTTCATCCCGAGGTACCGGATGCCGAACGGCAGCAGGAGCATGAACAGCAGCTCGGACCACTGCCCGATCGTCATGACGGACGCGACGTTCTTCACCTTCGCCTCGTCGAGGAACGACCCGGCGAACCCGTAGTAGAACGCCAGCGCGATCGTGATCAGGAGGCTGACGGCGAAGAACACGCCGAAGCTCGGGTCGCGGAGCAGCTTGAACGCCCGGACGAACGGGATGCCGTCCCCCTTCCTGCCGCTCGGCGGGGTGTGGGGGAGGAAGAAGCTGAACACGCCGAGGGCGGCCGACAGGGCGGCCGCCAGCAGGATCGGGCGGTTCGTGTCGGCCGACCCGGCGGGCATGACGAAGTCGATCGACATGCCGGCCAGGATCCATCCGAGCGTGCCGAACACCCGGACCCAGGCGAAGTGGGTCGAGTTCTTGATGTTCGCGAACGCGATCGCGTTGGAGAGGGCGAGCGTCGGGTTATACATCAGGGCGTACGCCAGCGCGACCCACCAGAACCCGCCGAACGACGTGACCCGCGCCAGCAGGAACAGCAGCACGGCCCCGGCCAGGTGGAAGATGGCCATCAGGTACTCGCTGGCGAGCACCCGGTCGGCCAGCTGCCCGGCGACGGTCATCGAGAAGATCGCCCCCAGCGCCATCGTCCCGTACACGCTGCCGATCTGGGTGCCGCTGAACCCGAGCGTCTTGCCGAGGTACAGGTTCAGCACCGTGAACCACGCGCCCCAGACGGCGAACTGAAGGAACATCATCACCGAGAGCCGGGCCCAGATACCGAGGTCGAACTCGGGCTCTTTCGGCGGGACGGCGGCGTAATCGAGCGCGGGGGCTTGGGCCACGAATGCTCCTCGTCGGTTGTGCGGCGCGGGGTGGTGGGCCGGGGGGCGGTTCGGCCCGGCCGGGCGTCGGAGTGTAATGACGCCCGGGCGAGGAACGCAAACCGGAACGGTGGGAAAGAACGTTTTGAACCCGTCCGTGAGAACCGGACGACGAGTCGGGGCACCCTGATGCGGCAGTCCCACCGCTAGAGATCGCGTGGGGTCACCGCTTCAGGAAGTCCCGGAAGTTGTCCTTCAAGTACAGCCGGACGTCCCGCTCCACGTCCGCCGTCGTCAGCGGCCACCCGGCGTCGACGGCGTCCCGGTACTTGTCCGCCAGCACGCTCGCAATCAGCCCCCGGCTGTGGTCCCACTTGTAGACGAGTTGGTCGAGCACGCGGGCGTCGGAGTGCTGGGGGATAAAGCTGGTGCCGAGCAGTTCGACCCGCATGCGGGTGATCTCGTCGATCAGGCTCGGGTTGTTCACGAACCACCAGCAGCCGAACACCATCAGGTTACCGAACTTCCGGGCGGCGACGGCCAGCTCGTGCTGGTTCTCCCGACTCAGCATCGTGACGAAGAACTTGTTCTGGGGGAACGCCCGCGCGAGGCTCGTGACGGATGCGACGTCGGCCTTGCCGACCATGTCGCCGGCGTCCCGCAGGTCCGGGTTCACCCGCAGCCGGCTGCCGATCATCATCGCGAACGGCAGCCCCCGCTCGGCACACACGGGCAGCACCACCCGCTCCAAAATCGACTGCCCGGCCCGCGCGAGCAGGTCCGCCGGCCCGCCGGCCGAAATGCCGCCGCCCCCCGTGCCGCCGCTCGAAGTGTCGGCGTCGGCCGGGTACCGCCAGTCCGGCGGCAGGCTCAGGGCGAGGTAGATCGCCTTCTGGCGATCGATCCAGTCCCGCAGGAACCGCCGGGCCTCCTCGACCGTCGCGTCGTCCACCTCGGTGCCGACGGCGTAGCCCCACGCGTGCATCTTCTTCGCCGCCGCCGGCCAGTCGCGCAGCAGCGGGTCGATCCGCAGCACGGCCTCGAACCGCGGGTCAGGCTTCACGCCCTTCAGCCACCGCTCCCGCTCGGCGTCGTCGAACACCGGGTTGGTCATTGTGATCGACTCGACGTTCGCCAGCTCCATCACCCGGTCGACGTACCGGCTCGGGTCCTGCTGGGCGAACCACTTGCGGGCCGGCGCGAGCGACCGGTCGGACACGTCGAGCCCGAGCTTCCTGAGGGCCGTCAGCACGCCGCGGCACGCCTCGGAGATCGGTGACCGCTCGACGAACAGGTGCTTCCAGATGTGGTCAGCCTGCTCGGCCTTCGTCATCTTCCAGAACCGCTCGTACGGCAGCACCGTCGCCGGCACGACGCGGTACACCTCGGCCACCAGGTAGTGGTACGTGAGCAGCTCGTCGAGCCCCCACAGCAGGAACCCGCCGCGGTCCGCCTTTCCGGCCGACGTCGGCACCGGCGAGCCGAAGACGGGCGCGTATAGGTGGGTGTGCATGTCCACCACGGGCTGGGCCCGGACGGCGGACGAGACGACAGATTCGACTTGATCGCGGGTGAGCGGGGCGGCGGTCATGGCGACCGGTTTTAACGGAAGGAGGCGGGCGCGGAAACGGCGAAGCACGCCTGACCTGGGGCAGGCGACCGACCCACATCGATGAGTCCGCCTTACCAAATTTAGATTGGTGGCGGCGGTGCGGCGGCCTCAGAAGGCGAGGTCGAACGCCTTCGCGACTTCGGCCGAGTCGCGGCCGAACGAAACGAGTAGCGGCCAATGGACAGTTCTACCGGCGACAAAGAACTCGTCGCCGTACATTCGCCGTTCTCGCCCAACGGCCGCAAGGGACGCTTCGCGAACGATCGCATCGGTCAGCACCGCGTTCGGAAAGTCGTGCGCGACGCAGAGGCGGGCGACCGCCTCTGCACCTGCCGGATCGGCCTCGGCGCAGATTAGTGGCAGGGCGAGGCGGGCTTCTTCCGTGGTTTCCGAGCAGGTTGTCGACGTCGAAACCAACGCACGATCCGACCCTCCGCGTCACTTCAGCAGCTTGCTCGACTCTCGGTCGAGGAACATCGCGCAGTTCGGGTGGTCCTGCAGGGCCGACGCCGGCACGTCGGGCGTCACCGGGCCGTCGACTGCCGCCTGCACGGCGGCCGCCTTCCGCTCGTCGGGGACGGTGCAGACGACGGCGGCCGCCCGCATGATCTGGCGGACGCTCATCGAGATCGCCTGCTTCGGGACGGCCGACAGCTTCGGGAACCACCCCTCGCCGAGCTGCTGCCGGCGGCACGCCTCGTCGAGCGGGACGACGAGGTACGGGTCCTCCGCCTCGAAGTCGGCCGGCGGGTCGTTGAACGCCAGGTGGGCGGTCTCGCCGAGGCCGCACAACAGGGCGTCGGCCGGCCGCCCGCCGAGCAGCCCGGCCAGCCGGGCGCACTCGGCCGCCGGGTCGGCCGCGTCCCCGTTGATCGGGTGGAAGGCGGCCAGCGGCGTCGGCAGCTTGGCGATGAACCGCTCGGCCAGGTACCGGCGGAACGATGCCGGGTGGGTGTCCGGCAGGCCGACGTACTCGTCGAGGTGGAACGCCTCGACCTTGGACCAGTCAACGTCCGGCTCGGCCACGAGCGAGTCGTACATCTCGAACTGTGACGCGCCGGTCGCGACCACGATGGTCGCCCGGCCCTGGGCGGCGACCGCCTCCCGGATGAGGTGGGCCGCCTGCCCGGCCGCCCGGCGGCCGAGGTCCTGCTTGTCCTTGCTGATCCAGATCTTCATGGGGAAACGACCCTATCAGAACGGCGGCGACGGCCGAAGCGCCGTACGCGGGTGTGCCGAAAACCGTAGGGCCCGCACCGCGGACCGCGTCCTACCGCCGCAGCACGAGCGTCCCCGCCATCAGGTCGTGCAGCGCCCGCCGCCGGCCGGTGAACAGGGCGACGACGTACCCGGCGCCGAACGGCACGGCCGACACGAGCTTGCCGGCGTACCGGCCGGACGCGCGGGCGAACGACGACCGCCGGCCGCCGGCGTCGGTGACGAACGCGCCGAACAGCATCTTGCCCGGCGTCGCCCGCCGGCGGGACGACTCGAACCCGGCCGAGTAGAGCCAGCCGACCCCGACGGCGGCCCAGGCGGCGGCGACGAGGTGCTGCCCCAGCACCGTCGCGGCCAAATCGTCGCTCATGTCTGATTCCGTCGCGCTCGACACGACGGCGATGACGCCCCACACCAGCCCGCCCAGCCCGCACGCCGCGCCGACCAGCATCACGTCGACGGCCCAGGCGGCGAAGCGGCGGGGCACGGAGGCGTAAGCTTCTGCGGTCGCCGCCGCCGTCGCCGGCAGGACGTGGGACCGACCGGAGCGGGGGCCGTCCTGCACCGGGGCGGACGTCGCGGCGCTCCTGCCGGGCACAGCATTGTTGTCCAGGGCCGATGCTGACGTGGCAGAGAGCACGGACTCGTCGGTGTCGGCCAGCCCGACGAACCGGCGGCGGCCCGCCCGGCCGACGATCGCGTCGAACCCGTCGGCCGTCCGCTGGAGGATGACGAATCCGACCAACAGGTGCGCGATCGCACACGCGGCCGCGAACCCGAAAAACGTCACCCCGTCCACCCGGTGCAGCCCCGGCAGCCAGAACGGCTCCTGGTCGTACCCGTACCGCACATTGCCGAACATCTGCGCGTACCCCGGCGACATCCGCCGGACGCCCTCGAAACCCATCGCGAGGTACATGTACGGGATGTACCACCCGACGTGCTCGGCGACCGGGTCGCCGCCGCGGCGGAGCAGCTCGGTCGGGATCAGGATCGCCAGCGGCACGAGGGCGTACGCGGAAATCCCGAGCATCAGGTTGGCGATGACGGCGGCCGTCGCCTTGCGGAGCCGCAGCGACAGGTAAATGCCGGTGGCCACCCACACCCCGTTGCACGCGACGGTCATTACCACCGCGAACCCGACGGCCCACAGCGGGATCACGCCGCCGACCGCGAACAGGCTGAAGTGGACGGCGATCAGGACGGTCGGCCAGAGCATGCGGCGGAACATGCCGGCCGCCTTGCCCCAGACGATCTGCCGGCCGGTCATCGGGGTCGTCAGCAACAGCGTCCAGGTGTCCGACTCCTTCTCGGACGCGATCGCGGTCGCGCTCAGGACGGCCGCCAGCAGCCACCACAGCCCGAACAGGACGCAGGCGAACCCGCCCTGGGTGTCGGCGTCCTTCAGGGCCCGCTCCTCAGCCAGCATCGCGTAGACGAGGAGGAGGACGGCCACCACCGCCAGCGCGCCGACCACTCGCTGCCACCGCTTGGCCAGCAGCGGGCGGCGGAGCTCGCGCCAGAGCACCGGGTTGTCGGAGACGTCCCGCCGGGCGGCCGCCCGGCTCGACTCGCGGGCGAGCGGGGCCGCCGGGCCGGCGTAGGCGATGACGGCGGGCGCCGCGTCGGCGGTGCCCGTCGGGGCGGCAGTGGCGGGGGAGAGCGGCGGCGGCAGGGCGACGACGGCCGGGGTGGCCGCCGGGATCGGGCCGTCCCCGCCGCCCCGGGCCTGTCGCCGCAGCAGCACCGCCGTCAGCCCCGAGAGCCCGGCCGCCAGCCCGAGTTGGACGAGCACCGTCGCTACCCAAGTGTTCCCCAGCATCGTCCGCGTGAACGGCTCGACCTGCCCCACCGCACAGCCGAATGGGTGGAGCGCGGCCAGGAACAGGATGCCGCTCGACCCGGCCCGCGGCCCGCCCTTGCCGACTTCAAACAGCACCACCAGGACGAACGGGATCAGGAAGTAGAGCACGCCGAGCGTGGCGTACGACAGCAGGATGACGACGGCCGGCCGGGAGATGTAGAGCGAGAAGAACAGCCCGATCGCGGCGCACCCGACGACGAACGCGACGGCCAGCGCCAGCACGGCCAGCATCTGCCCGACCTCGACCCCGCCGAGCAGCCGGACGAGGGCGAGCACCGGCAGGCTGAGCCCGAGCAGCGTCAGGGCGGCCAGCACGCTGCTGAACAGCTTGCCGCTGACGATCTGCCAGGCCCCGATCGGGGTCATGAGCAGGACCGGCAGCGTCTTGGCCAGCTTCTCCGCCCCGATCGCGTTGGCCGTCAGCACCGGGCCGATCAGGCCCATCGACCCGACGCAGAAGACCGTGAATGCCATGAAGAACGCGAACCCGAGCTCCTGCTGCTG
>JAQGHJ010000401.1 GCA_028288905.1 Phycisphaerales bacterium
CGCGTCTTCGCCTACCAGGTGAAAGACCCCGAGCGGTACGGCGTCGTCGAGTTCGACAAGAGCCACAAGGCCCTGAGCATCGAGGAAAAGCCCAAGCAGCCGCGGAGCAACTGGGCCGTCACCGGGCTGTACTTTTACGACGCCGGGGTGGTCAAGATCGCCCAAGACCTCAAGCCGTCGGCCCGCGGCGAGTACGAGATCACGGACGTGAACCGGGCGTACCTGGCCAAGGGCCAGCTCCAGGTGCAGTGCATGGGCCGGGGCATCGCCTGGCTCGACACCGGCACGTACGACTCGCTGCTGAGCAGCAGCCAGTTCGTCCAGACGCTGGAGGAGCGGCAGGGGCTGAAGGTGGCGTGCGTCGAGGAGATCGCGTACGCCCGCGGGTTCATCGACGCGGCCCAGCTCAAGGCCCTGGCCGAGACGGCCGGCAAGAGCGAGTACGGGCAGTACCTGCTCCGTGTGCTGCGGGACGCGCAGGCGGGATGCTGACCGCGAGGCGGGGCGGTAATGCTCGAATCGAACGACGAACGCCACGTCATCGATTACGCCGGGCCCGAGCCACCTGCGAGGCGCGCCCGCCGCCCGCTGACGGTAAACGAATTCGGGTGCGCGCTGGTCTCGGTCCTTTACGGCATCCCGCTGCTGGCATTGCTGATCCTGGCGTTGATCGTGTTTTTCTCCGACAAAGACTGATGACGGTCATCGAGTCACGAATGTGCCAAAGATCCTCGTCACCGGCGCGAGGTGTGTCATCCCGAGCGGGAGTATAGAACCCCTCCTCCACCGCACCGCGCCCTCTGACCATGACAAGCTGTCGACCCTGGCGACGGCACCGCTCCGGTCGGCGACCCCGAGACGCTCTTGACCGGTTCGCACGATGGACGAGAGATCTATCGTTCCGCTCTGGATGACAATCGCTGCAGGACGAGGCCGCCCGAAATCGCCACCCGCCGTGGCATGACGGCGAGGCCGGCCCCGCTTTAAAACACACCGATTCACTCACCCGTGCCCGACCCCCGAGTCATCCTCATTGCCGAGAACACCTCCCGCCGGTTCGGCGGCGAGGCGGCCATCCCGTTCCACCTGTTCAGGGTGCTGTCGGCCCGCGGGGCGGACGTTCGGCTGGTCACGCACGAGCGGAACCGGCCGGAACTGACGACCGAGTTCCCGGACGCCGTCAAGGACGGGCGGGTCGCGTTCGTCCCGGACCGCCCGGTCCAGCGGCTGATCCACCGGGTGTCGAAGCTGATGCCGCACCGGGTCGCGTACTTCACGGTCTGGCAGCTCAGCCGACTGGTGACGCAGCGGACGGCCCGCGGGATCGCCCGCCGGCTGGTCCGCGAGCACGCTGGACCGGCGGTCGTCCACCAGCCGACGCCGGTGTCGCCGAAGGACCTGTCGACGATCCGGAAGATGGGCGCGCCGGTCGTGTTCGGGCCGTTCAACGGCGGGATGACGTTCCCGCCCGGGTTCCGGTCGGCCGACGGGCCGTGGGTCGAGCGGCTGTTCCGCCTCGGCCGGCTCGCGTCCCGCGCCACCCACCGGCTGTTCCCGGCGAAGCGGGAGGCGGCACTGCTGCTGGCGGCCAACGACCGCACCCGGGCGGCGCTGCCGCACGGGCACCGCGCCCGGGTCGAACTGCTGAGCGAGAACGGCGTCGACCTGCCGCTGTGGAAGGCCGCCCGAGCCGCCGCGGGCTTGTCGGACGCGCCGGCCGAGATGGCCGCCGCCCCGGGGCGGCGGGCCCGCTTCGCGTTCGTCGGCCGGCTGGTCGACTGGAAGGCGGTCGACCTGCTCGTGGCCGCCCTCGGTAAGGCCGTCGCCGCGGGCGTTGACGCGGAGCTGGACATCATCGGGGCCGGGCCGACGAAGGCGTCTCTCGAACAACAGGCCCGCGACCTCGGGCTCACGGACCGGGTGACGTTCGCCGGCTGGATGTCGCAGGCCGACGTCAGCCGCCGGCTGGCCGCGGCCGACGCGTTCGTCCTGCCGAGCCTTTACGAGTGCGGCGGGGCGGTCGTGCTGGAGGCGATGGCCGCCGGGCTGCCGGTGATCGCCACCCGGTGGGGTGGCCCGGCCGACTACGTGGACGACACGTGCGGCGTCCTGGTCGACCCGACGAGCCGCGACGCCCTGATCGACGGGTTCGCCGCCGCGATCGCCGCGCTCGCCGCCGACCCGGCCCGCCGGGCCGCCCTCGGCGAGGCCGGCCGCCGGCGGGTGACCGACCTGTTCGACTGGGAGCGGAAGGTCGACCGGATCCAGGGACTGTACCGCGAGGTGGCCGCGGCGGCCGCCGCCGGCGAGGGCTCGGCC
This sequence comes from Phycisphaerales bacterium, assembly GCA_028288905.1. GTDB lineage: Bacteria > Planctomycetota > Phycisphaerae > Tepidisphaerales > Tepidisphaeraceae > Humisphaera. Next base: position 2,320 of record JAQGHJ010000401.1, read on the forward strand.
GGACGGCCGTCGGCAATGCCGTCGGCAGCTCACGGCACCGCCTGACCCGCCGCCCGGCTGGCCCCGAGTTGCCCCAGCGGGCCCCGATCGGACAAGGCCGACGGCCGGCACAGCCGGCCATACGCGGACGCGGAAGTGCGAACGGCTCTAGGTCGAGCTTTGACTCCGTGCCTCGGCGCTGACGAGGTCAGCCCAGAATTGAAGGATTGAGAATGCGCACGCTCCTCGTCACCGGCGCCGCCGGCTTCATCGGCAGCAACTTCGTCCGCCTCCTTCTCGGCCGCGGGGAACAGGTCAAGCTCGTCGCGTTCGACAAGCTGACCTACGCCGGCAACCTCGCGAACCTGCAGGACCTGCTCGCCAAGCACCCGACGCAGCTCGCGTTCGTGAAGGGTGACATCTGCGACCCGGCCGCGGTGACCAAGGCGTGGGACGACCACGGCGTGACGGAGGTCGTCCACTTCGCGGCCGAGAGCCACGTGGACCGGTCCATCCTCGGGTCCGGGCCGTTCGTGCAGGCGAACGTCGTCGGCACGCAGGTGCTGCTGGACGTCGCCAAGGCCAAGAACGTGGCGAAGTTTTTGTACGTCAGCACGGACGAGGTGTACGGCACGCTGCCGGAGGACAAGCCGGAGATCAAGTTCACCGAGGAGACGCCGCTCCAGCCGAACAGCCCGTACAGCGCGTCGAAGGCGGCCGGCGACTGCCTCGTGCGGTCGTACTTCCACACGTTCGGCCTGCCGGTGCTGACCACCCGGTGCAGCAACAACTACGGCCCGTACCACTTCCCGGAGAAGCTGATCCCGCTGTTCGTCACGAACCTGATGGAGGGGAAGAAGGTCCCGCTGTACGGCGACGGGTTGAACATCCGCGACTGGCTGTACGTCGAGGACCACTGCGACGCGATCTGGACGGTGCTGAACAAGGGCCGGTTCGGCGAGGCGTACAACGTCGGCGGAAACAACGAGATCACGAACCGCAAGATCACCGAGACGCTGATCCGCGAGATGGGTCAGAACTGGGACGACGTCGTCACCTACGTGAAGGACCGCCCCGGCCACGACCGCCGGTACGCGATCGACGCGACGAAGATCCAGACTGAGCTCGGCTGGTGGCCGAAGCACCAGTTCGAGACGGCGATCAAGGCGACGGTGCAGTGGTACAAGGACCACCAGCCGTGGTGGCGGGCGATCAAGAGCGGGGAGTACCTGAAGTACTACGAGACGCAGTACGCGGGGCGGTGACGTGACATCTCCACCTCATGTGTTGATTCCATGTACCTTAGACAGGTGTTGCGCTAATCGGGTGGTTCGTACAAGTACCTTGCATTCTGGGCAAAACTGGCACTCCCGTGCCTTCGTCGCTACAGCGCGAGCTCTTCCGCATCGAAGAAATGCTTCTCGGAGGACCAACGATCGCTTTCGGATCTCGCCGTCAGCCTTGTAAGCCGTCCATTTGACGACTGTGTCGGCGTCGAAACCGTTCGAGATCAAAATTTCGTACTGAGACAAGGAGATGCGCCCACTGGTGTGCTGACCCCTGGACCATGCTGCCTTTTCCTCCGCACCAACAACAGGTCCTTGATCGTCGTGGTCTCTAGACAAGCGTCCATCTTGGTCTCGAATCTTCCCGCGCCACCCCGTGCGGAATTCTGCCATGATGATGCCACATTATGGGACACGACCGCGGTATTCCAGTTGTCCCCAAGTTGGCGCAATCACGCTTGTGAAAATCAACGTGTGCGAGGCCGCCGCCCGCACGCTTACAGAAGGGCTGCACGTCAATTTCCGGCTGCTCGCCCGGGCGGTCTGCCCGTCCTTGCCGCCGCCGTCGCGGCGGTCGAGCCGACGCTCGGCATCACCAAGCAGATGGCAAAGGCCGCCCGCGGGCTGCAGGACCACGGCGGTGAGCCCGCTGATCGACCGGCTGCTCGCCAGCCCGTGTGACACGACCCATGGGTGGGCGGCGTACATGGTGTGCCTTCTGCCCGGCTTGCCGCTGGCCGACGGCTCGCCCGCCTGCGGCCGCTGGCGGGCGACCCACACTTCGGCGTCCGCGAGTGGGCCTGGATGGCCGCCCGGCCGCGCGTGGCGGCGGACGTCGTGGCCGCCATCGACCTGCTGGCCGGCTAGGCGGCCGACCCGTCGCCGGTTC
>JAQGHJ010000434.1 GCA_028288905.1 Phycisphaerales bacterium
AGGGCGGGCGGCCCCCGTCGGGCCGCCCGACCCCGGGCAGATACCGAACCTGCCGCCGTCCGTGACGTTTAATTAAATGGCGACCCCGTGGCCACCGACCGTGGCGGGCCGCAGCCCCGGGATTGAAGGTTGCCCCTTCGACTCACGGTTACCCGCCCGCCGCCGGCTCGTTGTTGTCCCGCCGTCCGCCGTCGCCGGCCCGCGTCCGTCCGTCTTGCGTCCGATCGTCCCGCGTCCCGTCCACCCGGAGTATCCCCCCATGGCCAAGAGCAAACGGCTCGGCGAAACGCTGGTCGACATCGGCATCATCACGCCCAAGGAGGTCGAGAAGGGGCTGGACCACGCCAAGGCGAAGCGGATCCGGCTCGGGGAGGCGCTGGTCGACCTGAAGCTGTGCAACGAGAGCCAGGTGTACAAGGCGCTCGCCCAGCAGCACAACATGGAGTACGCCGACGTCGCCCGGGCCGACCTGCCGGCGAACGCGACCGAGCTGATCGGGCCGGACGTGATCCGCAAGTACCTCATCCTGCCGCTCGGGGCCGAGAACGGCGGGCGGACGTTGCGGGTGGCCGTCCACGACCCGCTGGACCTGGAGATGTTCGACATCCTCCGGCTCCGGCTCGGCAAGACGATCAAGCCGGTGCTCGCCCCGCGGTCGCGGATCAAGGGCGTGATCGACGAGATGTTCAACCTGACGTCGAAGAACACGATCGACGTCACGATGGACAAGTCGATGGACCGGTCCATGGACAAGACGATGGACCGGTCGATGGACAAGTCCATGGACCGGTCGATGGACAAGTCCATGGACTCGTCGATCCGGTCGATCGACAAGTCGATCGACATGGACAAGCTCGGGGACGACGGGAACGACGCGGCCCAGGCCCCGATCATCAAGCTCGTGCAGGGCTTCATCGCCGAGGCGGTCCGGAGCCGGGCGTCGGACATCCACGTCGAGCCGATGAAGGACCGGGTCCAGCTCCGGTACCGGATCGACGGCGAGTGCGTGATCCGCGACCGGATCCCGCTGAAGATGAAGAACCCGATGATCAGCCGGCTGAAGATCATGGCCGGGATCGACATCTCCGAGAAACGGCTGCCCCAGGACGGCCGGATCAAGCTGACGGTCGACAAGCAGAACATCGACTTCCGGGTCAGCACGCTGCCGGCGTACCACGGGGAGTCGGTCGTCCTCCGGATCCTGCGGCCGGACAACGTCCGGATCGGCATCCAGAACATGGGGTTCGAGGAGGAGGACTACAAGGCGTTTCAGAAAATCATAAAGCGGCCGAACGGCATCTTCCACGTGACCGGCCCGACCGGGTCGGGCAAGACGACGACTCTGTACGGGGCGCTGAACGAGCTGAACCGCCCGGACCGCAAGATCATCACGGCCGAGGACCCGGTCGAGTACAACTTCACCGGCATCAACCAGTGCCAGGTTCGGGACACGATCGGACTGTCGTTCTCGAAGATCCTGCGGGCGATGCTCCGGCAGGCCCCGAACATCATCCTGGTCGGCGAGATCCGCGACCTGGAGGTGGCGGAGGTGGCGATCCAGGCGGCTTTGACCGGGCACTTGGTGGTCAGCACGCTGCACACGAACGACGCCCCGGGGGCGATCACCCGGCTGGTGGACATGGGGGTCAAGCCGTTCCTGGTCGCCTCGGCGCTACAGGCGGTGCTGGCCCAGCGGCTGATCCGGACGCTGTGCGCCAAGTGCAAACAACCGGACCCCGAGCCGGACGCAATGTGGCTGAAGCTGGTCGGGATCACGGCCCAGGACCGGGCCGAGCGGACGATCTACAAGCCGGTCGGGTGCGAGCACTGCAACGGGATCGGGTACCGCGGGCGGTTCGGGATCTTTGAGATGATGCAGGTGAACAGCGCGATCCGGAACCTGGCGTTCGAGCGGGCGGCGACGAACAAGATCCGCAAGGCCGCGATCGCCGGCGGGATGAAGAGCCTGCTGATGGACGGCCGGCTGAAGGTGCTGAACGGGGCGACGACGGCGGAAGAGGTGGTGAAGGTGGCCCAGGTCGAAGGGATTGTGACCTGAGGAAGCCAGTAGTCAGTCGTCCGTGGTCAGTAGTGGGGACTTCGGCGTGACGAGCCGGTGCGAGCAGGGGGAACCGCTTTGGCACGGACCGCGTTTCAGACCCTTCGCGTGTACCGGCTCGCCGAAGAGTTGGCGGACGCGGTGTGGGCGCTGGTGAAGGGGTGGGGCCCGTTCGAGCGGAACGCCGTCGGCGGCCAGATCGTGCGGGCAGCCGACAGCGTGGGGGCGAACATTGCCGAGGGTGCCGGCCGCGGGTCGTACAAGGAGAACGTGCGGTTCGTCCGCATCGCCCGCGGGTCGCTGAACGAGACGCAGCACTTTCTCCGGCGGGCGTACCGGCGGAAGCTCATGACGACCGAACAGGCCGCGGCCCGTAAGCCGCTGATCGACAACCTCGCCCCGCAGTTGAACGCGAACCTGAAGTCCATCGGCACCCGTCGCCCGAGCGGCGGCGGCGAAGGCGCGGACGGGCACGGCAGAGATGCCAAGCAGTAGGGCCTTTCCACTACTGACCACGGACCACTCACTGACTACGGATTAACCGCCATGGCATCGACGATCCAAATCGACCGCTTGCTCGAAACCGTCCTCCGGACGAAGGCGTCCGACCTGCACCTGGCCGTCGGTAAGCCGCCGGTGTTGCGGCTGCACGGGCACATGCGGGACCTCCAGACGAAGGTGCTGGAGCCCGAGGACACGATGGCGCTGATGAAGTCGATCACGCCGGACCGGGTCCAGCAGGAGTTCGAGGAGACCGGGAGCGGGGACTTCGGGTTCGCGTACGGGGACAAGAGCCGGTTCCGCGTCTCGATCTTCAAGCAGAAGGGGTGCGCGTCGATGGTGCTCCGGCAGATCCCGAACTCGATGCTCACGTTCGAGCAGATCGGGCTGCCGAAGATGGCCGAGCAGATCTGCCGCCGCCCCCGCGGGCTGTTCCTGGTGACCGGGCCGACCGGGTCGGGCAAGTCGACGACGCTGGCGTCGATGATCAACTACATCAACGACAACTTCGACCGGCACATCATCACGATGGAGGACCCGATCGAGTTCTACCACCAGCACAAGAAGTCGGTGGTGGTGCAGCGGGAGGTCGGGGTGGACGTCCCGAGCTTCTCCGAGGCGATCCGCCGGGCCCTGCGGCAGGACCCGGACGTGATCCTGGTCGGCGAGATGCGGGACGTGGTGACGATCGGGGCGGCCGTGTCCGCCGCCGAGACCGGGCACATGGTGTTCGGGACGCTGCACACGAACGGGGCGGCCAGCACGATCAGCCGGATCATCGACGCGTTCCCGACGGACCAGCAGGAGCAGATCCGGGTACAGATCGCGAACAACCTGATCGCGGTGTTGAGCCAGACGCTGTGCCCGCGGTCGGACGTCGAGGGCCGGGTCGCCGCGTACGAGTTCATGTACGTGACCCCGTCGATCCAGAACTTGATCCGGGAGAACAAGGCCTTCCGGATCGACTCGGACATCCAGACCGGCAAGAAGTACGGGATGATGTTGCTGGACGACAACCTGTGGGGCCACTTCGCGGCCGGGCGGATCAGCGCGGACGAGGCGGTGGACAAGAGCCGCAACCCGACGGCGATGGTCGACAAGATGGAGCGGATGGGCGTGTTCCTGAAGAACAAGGACGACCTGATGCTCGGCGAAGAGGCGACCAGCGAGGCGGCGGCGGGCGTGGCCGGCAAGCCCGAGAGCGAGGCCGAGAAGCAGGCCAAGGCCGCCGCCAACCGCGCCCGGATGCAGGCGATGGCCGCCAAGAAGTGAGGCGGGCCCGCGGCCCCGGCCCCCTCCCGTCGGGAGGGGCCGGGGTGAGGTGAAACCAGACGACGACTGCGACGACTCGTGACCTGCCCCCGCGGGCCGCGACACCCTGAAGGAAGCTCGAATGTCACGAACGGACACGACGACCGGACTGATCCCCGACGGTGCCCCCGAGCAGCAACCGCAGCCGGCGGCGCGACCGCCACAGCAGGTGCCGGCCCAGCCCGGCGCGGCCGCTGGCGGCCCGGCCGGGATG
>JAQGHJ010000456.1 GCA_028288905.1 Phycisphaerales bacterium
CCAGCTCTGCCCGAACCTCAGACCGTGGGGAGAGTTGTACTGCCCCAGGTGCTCGCGCGACGCCCTGAAGGCCATCCGCCAGACCCGCCGCCTTGCCGCCTGACCGCGAGCCCCAACCCTGCCACCCGGAGGCCCCGCCGTGCCCACCCTGCCCGTCCCCGACGACCGCAAGCCGTACCCGCACCCCACGCTGCCCGACGTGTGCGTCGTCCCGCTGACCAAGGGCAGGGTCGCCTTGATCGACGCCGCCGACGCCGCCCGGGTCGGCCTGTTCGTCTGGGCGTGGGACCCGCACCCGACGGCCCGGAAGAACGGCCTCGCCCTGAGGAAGTCGTACCCCTCAAAGCGGGCGGTCCTGCTGCACCGCTACGTCCTCGACGCCACCGCCCGGAAGGACTGCGTGAACCACGGGAGCGACGACACCCTCGATTGTCGCCGGTCGAACCTCCGTCGCTTCACCCGCGGGCACAACGCGATGAACGTCCGCAAGCAGCGGGGCCGCTCCAGCGTCTACAAAGGCGTGAGCTGGGTGCGGAAGCAGTGCGTGTGGGCCGCCCACATCCGCGTCGATGGCAAGCTCCGGTCGCTCGGCCGGTTCCAAGTCGAGGCGACGGCGGCCGAGGCGTACGACCGGGAGGCCGCCAAGCACTTCGGCCAGTTCGCCCGGCTCAACTTCCCAGGCGGAACGCTGGAAGCAGCATAATTATAATAGATACAAGGATTCTGCCATTCTGGCGGGGTCGTAGGTGGGGGTGGGTCGGGCAAAAAAGGGGGCCCGGCCCTGAAGACCGATCACTTGCTTTCGCGTGTTTTCGAGCCCCTCCCGCACTAGGGGTATGGGGTGCAGAGCCACCCCCAGGCCCCGGACGCTCATCCATGACGACCCACCCGCCCCTCAGCCGCCGGCCCCGTTCGTACCCGCGGCTCGCGGTCCCCGGGGTGGTTCGTCGCCGCCGCCGTGCCCCCCGGCCGGTCGCCGCGGTTGCTATGGATCAGGTAGCAGTGAGGGACCTGCTTCTGTCGCTCAGCCCGGACCGGCTGCGGGTGCTGGCCGCGTACGTGTACGACGGATCGACCCAGGCCGAGATCGCCGCCGACGAGGGGATGAAGCAGACGACCGTTTCGCACTGGATCCGGTCGGCCGTCGCGAAGCTGGCCGCCGCCGGCGTCCGCCTGCCGGGGCCGAGGCGGTCGCTCGACCCGGTGTACCTCGACCCCGTCGCGCTCGACCGCCTCACGAGCGACGGCGACGGGACGCCCTGCCGTTGGGAAGAGCGGGCCGCCGCCTGACCGGATGACCGATGCCCGAGTTCACCAACGACCCCACGTCCGGCGTCCCGCTCTACACCGGCTCCGAGCCGACGACGGGCGACGCGTGGGCCGCCCTGGAGGCGCGGGCGACGATCCTGAACGCCCACCTGAAGAGCACGGCCGACGCCCACCCGATCGCCGCCGTCACGGGGCTGGCCACCGCCCTCACCGGCAAGGCCGACGGCACCGCGACCGCCGCGGCCCTCGCGCTGCTCGCCCCGAAGGCGTCACCCGCCCTGACCGGTACCCCGACCGTGCCGACCGCCGCCGGCGGGGCGAACACGACCCAGGCCGCCAGCACCGCGTTCGTTCAAGGCGAGGTTGCCGGGAAGCAGCCGCTCGCCGCGAACCTGACCGCGATCGCCGGCCAGACGACCGCCGCCGACCGGGTGAGTTTTTGGACCGGTGCGGGTACGGCCGGCCTCGCCACCCTGACCAGCTTCGGCCGATCGCTCATTGACGACGCCGACGCCGCGGCCGCCCGGACCACGCTCGGCCTTGGGACGGCCGCCACGGTCAACACCGGCACCGCGAGCGGGAACGTCCCGCTGCTCGGGTCGGGCGGCAAGCTGGCCCAATCCCTCCTGCCCGGCATCGCCCTCAACGACACGTTCGTCGTCGCCAGCCAGGCCGCGATGCTGGCGCTGACGGCCGAGACGGGGGACGTGGCGGTCCGGACGGACGTCAGCAAGACGTTCATCCTGAAGGGCGCGAGCTCGGCCACGCTGGCCGACTGGCAAGAGCTGCTGGCCCCGACCGGCGGGGTTTCGACGGTCAACGGGCTCACCGGAACCGTCGTGCTGACGACCGGGGCCGTGGTCGGGACGACCGACACGCAGACGCTGACGAACAAGACGATCAGCGGCGCGAGCAACACCCTGACCAACCTGCCCGCCGCCGCCCTGACCGGCACCGTCGCCGCCGCCCGGCTCGGGACCGGGACCGCCGACGCCGACACCGTGCTGCACGGCAACGGGACGTGGGCCACCGTCGCCGCCGGGGGTGACGTCGACGAGCTGCGGGTCGACCACGCGGAGGTTTACGACGTCCGCGCCTACCGGGTGGTGTCGTCCCGGCTGTCGGTCAGCGCCACGACCACCGAGTTCCACGCGATCGCGTTCGGGACCGGGACCGGCAACCGCAACATCGGGTGGGTGACCGTCGAGGCGACGGCCTGGAACACGAGCACGGGCGACTACAACTTCTACCGCTACCGGCTGTTCGTCGCGTTCACCGGGTCCGCCTTCACCGTCTCGGTGCTGGAGAACACGCAGGTCGCCGTCGGGTCCTATTCCGCATCGATAGCCCACAACGGGACCGACGTCGCCGGGACGCTCAGCCTTCGGTTCACCCAGACGCCGAACTACAACACGAACCTGAGCTTCGTCGTCCGCCAGAAGTTCGAGCCGGCCGGCCAGGGGCCGAGCGGGTCGGGCGGCGGCGGCGGGGGGGGCTCCTGAGCATGGCCCGGCACTGCTTCTACTTCGTCGCGATCGGCGGGCACTACCAGCGGCTGACCCGGCTGGCCGTCGAGTCCCTGTACCTTCGCGGGTACGCGGGGGACGTGCTGATCGTGACCGACGGCGCGCCGTGGAACCACGACCACGTGCCGCCCGGCCGGGTCGCGTACCGCGCGGCCCCCGCCGGCCTGGACGACTTCGCCGCCAAGCGGCTGAAGCCGACGACCGCGATGGCGTTCGCCGGGAGCGGGTACGACGCCGTGATGTTCCTCGACAGCGACATCCTCGCCATGAGCGACCCGACGCCGCTGATGGACCGGGTGGCGGCCGACCCCGGCCACCTGTACGCCGCGTACACGAGCAACCGCCGGCTGATGGCGACGACGCTCGCCGTGCTGCCGGGGGTGACGGACGCCGACCGGGAGCGGTACCGGGACCAGCAGATGGTGGACAGCTACGCGGTCGGGTTCGTCCCGAACGCCGCGTCGATGGCGCTGATGGCCGCGTGGGACCATGCGAACGGGACGGTGATCGACGCCGCGAAGTACCGGTCGGACTGCCACGGCCTGAACTACGCGCTGCTGCGGTCCGGCCGGCTGGCCGACGTGGTGTTCATGCCCGAGGCCGAGCGGCTGAACGGCCGGCCGTCGCCGGGGACGGTGCTGGCCCACTACGTGTACGGCCAGTGGGTGAAGATGCCGGCCGTTCACGCCGCGATCGTGGCCGAAGTCGAGCGGGAGCGGGGGGCGGCCTGAGATGCCCGAGAAGTTCTACGTCAGCTTGACCGCCGCCCAGTACACGAGCCTGACCGGCCCGGAATACGCCCGGCTGCGGTGCCGGCCGCCGTCGGGACTGTGGATCGTGTCGGCGCTCGCCGCGGTGCCGGTGACGGCCGCGAGCGCCCGCGCGATCCCGGTGACCGCCGCAACGTCGGCCTTGGTGGCCGTCGCCCCG
>JAQGHJ010000458.1 GCA_028288905.1 Phycisphaerales bacterium
GCCCTGCCGGGCGGGCCGGCGGGCGGCGCGGCCCCGCCGCCCGACCCCCTTGCCCGGCTGCCGCACGGGCCGGAGTTCCGGTTTCTGACCCGAGCCGTGACCGCCCGGGCGGGCGAGGCGGCCGAGGCGGTGTGGACCCTGACCGGGGCCGAGCCGTTCTTCGCCGGGCACTTCCCCGGGAACCCGGTGGTGCCGGGCGTGCTGATCGTCGAGGCGATGGCCCAGGCGGCCGGGCTGGCCGTCCCGGCGGCGGCCAACGCCGGCGGCCCGGCCGGTGGCATGCTCGTTCACGTCGACGTCCGGTTCGAGCAGCCGGTCGTCCCGCCGGCCGACGTCGTGATCCGCGCCCAGCACGTCCGGACCGTCGGCGGGTTGAGCTTGTTCAACGTCACCGCGTCCGTCGGCCCGGTCGTCGCCGCCCGCGGGTCGGTCACGCTGAACTGCTCGCCCGTCGTCCCCGCGCCGGTCGGCGGGCGGGCGTGAGCGGGGCAATCGTCGGCAGTCGAACGAGAACGCTGTTCGGCAGGCGAGTCCCCTCGCCCGGTACTCCGGGAGAGGGTTAGGGTGAGGTCCTGTCGCGCGGTGGAGCTGGGTAGTATGCCTGGGCCGCCACGGGGAACCCTCACCCCAGCCCTCCCCCGGAGTACCGGGAGAGGGGGTAGGAGGCGGCGGCCCCCGTTTTGGGTCATTCTCACTTTCCCGGAACTTGGTGATACCAAAATTCGCCCGCCGCTCGCCCGCCGTGCCCGCCCTGCTCGCCGCCCTCGCGGGAGGAGTGATGCTGCGGTCGGTCGCCGCCGCGCCAGACGCGGCCCCCGCGTCACAGCCCGCCGCTCTCGATCCCGCGTTCGAGGCGAAGCTGAAGGACGTGGACGCTAAGGCCGGTGCCGTGACGGACTTCACCGCCCGGTTCACGCAGAAAAAGTACACCGCCCTGCTCCGCAAGCCGCTCGTGTCGGGCGGGACGGTGAAGGTGCTCGGGTCGGCCGTTCGGTGGGACACGGAGCGGCCGGAGCCGGCCGTGCTGCACGCGGACGGCAAGGAGGTCCGGCTCTACTACCCGAAGCAGAAGCTGGTCGAGGTGTACCCAATCGACAAGCGGATGAGCGACTTGGCCGCCAGCCCGCTGCCGCGGCTTCCGGCCCTCAAGGCAAGTTTCGCGTTTGCCCCGCTAGCCCCGGCCGACATGAAGCCGGACGCCGGCGACCTAGCAGACGGGCCGGACCGACTGGCCGTGCGGCTCACGCCGACCGGCGGTTTCCTGAAGCAGCACATCGCCGAGGTCCGCGTGTTGCTCGATGCCAAGGCAGGACTTATGCTCTGCGTGGTCACGGTCGACGCCGAGGGCGACCGGACCGTCATCCGGTTCGACGACGTGAAGCTGAACACCGGGCTCAAGCCTGTTGACGTCGCGTTCGCCCCTCCGGCAGGCGTCAAGGTGTCCCGCCCGCTCGAAGCAGTCGGCGGGTGACGCGCGGCAACAGTGCGATCTGGCCCACGGTGGCGGCCGGTTGGCTCGTCGGCCGATACCATAAACGGGACTTGACGTGCCTCCGCCGTAACGTCCCACAGGGGCCGCAGTCGCGGCTTCGGTTGCGCCTCTCACCAATCTCTCATCCTGTCGACTTTATCGTGCGTGCCGACGTGAAACCCTCGTTTGCTGACGGGCTGGGCCTCGCCCCGCCAGCCCCCGTGCTGCCACGGCCGGCCGCTTCCGCTGGTGGTCCCGCCGCGCCCTCGCTCGCCGCCCACGCGAGGCGAACGATCGCGGACTTCTGGCTCCGCTCTTTGTTCTTCGTTAGCGAGCGGGCGACCTGGTTCGCTCGCGGCATGACGGGGTTCGTCCGGTGGGGCGCATTCCGGTCGTCCGAGAAGATCCGCCGGGCGACGCTGGCGAACGCCGCCCGCATCCTCGGCCCCGGCTCGACGCCGGCCGAGCGAGAGGCGCTGGCTAAGGGCGTGCTCGAGAACTTCTACCGGTTTTGCGTCGACGTCGGGCGGTCGGCGAAGCTGAGCCGCGACCAGCTGCTGGCTGAGATCTCCGGCGTCGACGGCACCGAGCATTATTTGGCCGCCCGGACGGCCGGCGCCGGGCTGGTCGTCGTCACGGCGCACATGGGGTCCTTCGAGGTCGGGCTGGCCGAGCTGACGACCCGCCCGGGTAGCGTTCACGTCATCTTCCGCCGGGACGCCCAGGGCGGGTTCGAGCGGCAGCGGTCGAGCCTGCGGCGGCGGCTGGGCGTGTGCGAGGCCCCGGTCGACGACGGGTGGACGATGTGGATGCGGCTCCGCGACGCGTTGGCGGCCGGGGACACGGTCGTGTTCCAGGGCGACCGGGTGATGCCGGGCCAGCGGGGCCGATCGGTCCCGTTCCTGCACGGGCACGTCGAGTTGCCGACCGGGCCGGTGAAGCTCAGCCGGCTGAGCGGGGCAGCGATCCTGCCGGTGTTCACGGTCCGGGAGCCCGGCGGGAAGATCCGCGTGTGCATCGAGCCGCCGATCGTGCCAACCGAGCACCCGGACTCGTCCAACGGTGGCGGCGAAGATCCGATGTTGCTGGCCGTCGGGGCGGCGGTCGAGAAGTTCGTCCGGGCGTACCCGGAACAATGGCTGATGTTCGAGCCGGCATTCATCGAAGACCGGCAGCGGTGACCCTGTTCGGGTCCGGGTGTTCTCGACCCCTCCCACGAGGAACACGGATCTAACGAACGGGTACGAATCTCCACGAAGCGGAAGAGGTGGAGCGGACTTCTTGTTCGTGAAGATTCGTGTCCATTCGTTAAATTCGTGTTCCTCTTCTGCGTGCCGCGAGTTCCGGCGTTCTCGCCCTACACTTCCCCCCGCATGAACGCCGACCCGACCGCGCCGCCGACCTCGTCCATCCTCATCACCGGCGCGGGCATGATCACCTGCCTCGGGTTGGACCGGGCGACGACGTGGGAGGCCGTGAAGGCCGGGCGGTGCGGCGTCGGCCCGCTCACCGCGCTCGAGCAGCCCGCCCCGGATGGCAAGCACGGCGGGCAGGCCCCGGACCTGCCGGCGGACGAGTCGCCCGGCGACCCGCGGGAGGTGCGGTACCTCCGCCGGGCGATGATCGACGCGCTGGCCGACGCCGGGTTAGACCCGGCGAACCTGCCGTACCCGCCGGAGCGGTGCGGGCTCGTGCTCGGCACGACGCTGCACGGCATGCGGGCGGCCGGCGAGTACCTGCGGTCGGGTGACACCGCCCCGCTTTCACGATTTCTGTCTGCCGCGGTCGCCCGGTCGGCGAGCCGCGGGCTGAACCTCGGTGGGTTCTCGGCCACGACGTGCTCGGCCTGCTCGTCCAGCCTCGGGGCGGTGGCGCTGGGCGCGACGCTGCTGCGGGACGGGCGGCTCGACCTCGTGCTCGCCGGCGGGTACGACCCGATCAGCGAGTACGTGTATGCCGGGTTCAACAGCCTGCGGCTGGTGGCGCCGACGCCGCTCCGCCCGTTCGCCCGCGACCGCCAGGGGATGAAGCTGGCCGAGGGGTACGCGGTCGTCACACTTGAGCGTGGCGCCGACGCCGTCCGCCGGTCGGCCCGGGTGCTGGCGACGGTGCTCGGGTACGGCGAGTCGGCCGACGCCCACCACCTGACCCAACCCCACCCGACCGGCGACGGGGCCGCGCGGGCGATCGCCGCGGCGCTGGCGGCCGCGGGCAAGGTGCCGGCCGACGTCGGGCTGATCGTCGCCCACGCCACCGGCACGCCGGACAACGACGCCGGAGAGCACGCGGCCCTGAGCCGCGTGTTCGGCGACGCGCTGCCGGCGGTGCCGGTCGTCGGTTTCAAGAGCCACCTCGGGCACACGCTCGGCGGGGCCGGGGCGGTCGAGCTGATCCTGGCCGCCACCGCCATGGCCGAGCAGACCGTCCCGCCGACGGCGAACGTGACGCCGGCGGACGTCGAGTTCCCGGGACTGTCGGTCTCGACGGGCACGGCGCGCCCGGCGGCGGTTCGGGCGACGCTCAGCACTTCGCTCGGGTTCGGCGGGGCGAATACGTGCGTCGTGCTCGGACCGCCACCGGCGGTGCCAAGCCCCCCGCTTGCGGCGTCGCGAGCCGCGAACCCGGTGCTGGCCAAGCCGTCGCCCGTCGCCCAACCGCGGGCGAGGGCGGCATCCCGGGAGGTCCTCATCACCGGCGTCGGGGTAATCTTGCCCGGCGCGGTCGGGAACGAGGCGTTCCTGTCGCTGCTGTCGTCCCCGCCGTCCGGCCCGCGGGGCGACTCCGGCCCGATCCCGGACGACGCGATCGCCCACCTGCTGAACGCCCGGCGGGTGCGGCGGATGAGCGCGTACGTGAAGCTGATGCTCGCCGCCGCCGCGACCACGTTCGCCGACGCGGGGGTGACCGACCTACCGGCGTTCGGCGCGACGACGGCGGCCGTCCTCGGGACGGCCCACGGCGGGGTCGCGTTCAGCGGGGACTACTACCGGCAGGTGGTGGACGAGGGGATCGCGGCGGCCAACCCGATCCTGTTCGGCGAGGGCGTGCCGAACGCGGCCGCCGCCCACGTCAGCCTGACGATGTCGATCAAGGGGGCGTGCCAGACGATCCTCGGCAGCCGGACGGCCGGGCTCGACGCGCTCGGCCTGGCCGCCATGCGGGTGGCTCAGGGGGACTGGGACCGGGTGCTGGTCGGGGCCGGCGAGGAGTACGGGGCAATTGTGACCGACTGCTACCGCCGGTGCCTGCGGGCGGACGGCGACGAGGCCGGCGGCGGTAACGGCGGCGGCGGGCTCGCGACCGGGTGCGGGGCCGTCGCCCTGCTGTTGGAGAGCCGCGACAGCGTCGAGG
>JAQGHJ010000495.1 GCA_028288905.1 Phycisphaerales bacterium
CGAGGCGAAGGAGCGGCTGGTGGCGTGGTACGAGCGGCAGGCGATCGACCGCGCGCTGGAACAGCACGGCGGCAACATCAGCGCCGCCGCCCGCCAGCTCGGCCTTCACCGGCAGAGCCTGCAACAGAAGATGGACCAGCTCGGCGTAGCCCGGCGGCCGGGGTGAACGGCCGCGGCCGAGCCGAGGCCAGTGCCGGCCAACCGGACTAGCACATCACGGCCCGCCGGCGTCGACGCCGCCCGAGAAGCCCGAGGCCGGCCGCCCCGGCCAGCGCCAGCGAACCCGGCTCGGGGACGAAGTAGAGGTTCACGTATAGGTTCCCCGCGCCGTTCCCCGTGAAGGAGTAGGCGACGGGCGCGGTGCTAAAACCGGTCAGGACGAATTGGCTCGGGCTGGTGATAGAAACGCTCTGCGCGCCGGCCCCTTGCCCGACGAGGTAACTGTAGCTCTGGGTCGGGTTGTACGAGACGCCGGTGGCGTCGAGGGCGAGGACCGTGCCGGCGTTGATCGTCGTCGTGCCGCCTGTGATGTTTAGGAAGTTGTTGGTCGTCGGGTTCGGGAGCGACCCGGACGTGGTGCCGCCCGTGTCGGTGAGGGCCGGCGTGGCGGCGCCGGTGAACCGGAAGCCGAGCCGGCCGCCGGTGGCGACGTTCAGGCCGCCGGCCAGCGTAAGGGTGCCCGCCGCGTTCGAGTCGCCGGCCCGCAGCAGGCCGGCGATGGTCCCGGAGCCGACGGACACTAAGCCTCCGACCCGGCCGGTGCCGCCGAACGTGCCGGCCGTTGCCCCGCCGCTCACGGTGACCGGGCCGGTGCCGGTGCCGCTGTTCGTTCCCGTCTGCCCGTTGACCAGCAGCACGCCGCTGCTCACCGACGTGCCGACCGTGTAGGTGTTGTTGCCGGTCAGCGTCCAGGTGCCGGTGCCTTCCAGACGTTGCACGCCCATCGTGTTGGTGGTGCTGTTGTCCTGGATGATGCTCGCGACCGTGCCGTTCGCGTTCCCGCGGAGCTGGAGGAACCGACCGGTCATGTTGGGCTGGATGATCCCGTTCTGGAACAGGACGGTGCCGCCGTTCGCCTGGAAGTTCGTCGACCCGTTGCCGCCGGTCAGCGTGAAGTTGCCGTTCACGACGTTGTCGCCGGCCGCGTTGACGATGCCGGCGTTCACGGCGGACGCGCTGGTGACGTAGCCGAACGTCGTCGGGAGGACGATGTTCGGGCCGCCCGTCGGGTTCAGCACGAGGGCGGCGAACCCGGTCGTGTTCACCTGCACGGTGACCGTCTTGGCGCCGGTGCCGAGGGCGTTCGAGTTCGTGACGACGAGGTTTCCGTTGTTGACCGTCACGCCCCCGAGGTACGCGGAGTTGTCGGCCGTCAGCGTCACGGTCGTGTCCTGGCCGACCGTGCTGGTGTTGTTGCCGAAGTTCAGCGTGCCGGTGGCGGCGCCGGTCAACGCGCCGTTCAACGTCAGCGTCGACGCCGGGGCGGACAGGGCGATGCGGGCGTTCCCGCCGACGGTGATGCCGCGGTCGGTGACGCTGGTCGCGCTGACGTTCAGCTGCCCGCCATTGAGCACGAGGTTGGCGGCCGCCGGGCCGGACGCCCCGACCCCGCTCGCTACACCGCCGTTCGGCAGCGACGGCACCGTGAGCACGCCCGCGGTCAGCGTGGTCGGGCCGGTGTAGGTGTTTGCCCCGTTCAGGATGAGCGTGCCGGCGCCCGCCTTAGACAGCCCGAACGCCCCGCCGCCGATCACCCCGCCGACGGTCAGGTTGTTGGTGACGGTCAGGGCCGTGTTGGCCGCCATAGTCACCTGGCCGGTGCCGAGGTCGATGGCGCTGCCGGTCTTGGCGAAGTCGCCGTTCCATGTGAACGCGTTGTTCGGCAGCGTCACGGTGCCGGCGGTGGTGTTGCCGAGGGTGGTGCCCGCCGCGATCGCGACCGGGCCGGTCCCGACGGCCGAGTTGGCGTTCACGTTCAGCGTGCCGGCGGACAGCGTCGTCCCGCCGGTGTACCCGTTGGCACCCGACAGGGTCAGGGCGTTGGTCCCGGTCTTCGCGACGGTGCCGGGGCCGGAGATCACGTTCGGGACGGTGATGGCCGCCGCGGCCGCGTCGAACTGGAGCGTGCCGGCCGAGTCGGCGATCGCCCCGGTGTAGGCCGCGAAGTTCGTGTCCGCGAACCGGAGCGTGCCGGCCCCGGCCTTGGTCAGGTTGCCCGACCCGCCCAACGCCCCGGAGACGACCAAGGAGCCGCCGGCGTCGGCGACCGACCAGGTCTGGGCGGCCCCCAGCGTCAGCGGGGCGGCGACCGTCACCGTCGCCGGCGCGCCGGCCTGCACGGCGATGCCGTCCGCCGAGCTGGCCGGCGTGATCGTCAGCGTGTTCGCCGCCGAGTTGCCGGGCAGGATCGAGACGGCCGTCACCGTGCCGCCCTGCGTGTTCGCATTGAACACGAGGTTGTTGACCGTGTAGTTGCCGTCGAGCGTCGACGTCACGGTCGGCCCGGCCACGCTGCCGGCTGTCGAGCTGAACGTGACGGTGTTGGTGGCGTTCGGCGTCCCGACGGCGGGCGTGGTGCCGCCGACGTCCGTCGAGAACGCCTGCGAGTTGCCGCTCGTGACGGCGGCCCAACTCGGGCTCCCCCCGGTGTAGTAGATCGGCCCGGTCGACGGGGTGATGGCGAACACGTTGAGCTGCACGCTGTTGGCGGTCGGCAGCAGCGTGTAGCTGTAGCCGCTCGGGAACGCGCCGATCTGGTAAGCGGACCCACCCTGCAGCCCGCCGCCGGCCGCGGTGAGCAGGGTGTAGGTGCCGGCCCCGAACCCGGCGAGATCCGTGATGTTGAACCGGATCGTGTTGGCCGTCGTCGCGGCGGCCGTCGCGTTAATCGAGTCCGACGCGGCCACGGACCCGAGGTCCAGCCCCAGGTTCGTGACGCCGGACGCCCCGGCCCCGAGCGACAGCGTCGTCGTGCTGACCGCCGCGCCGGCCCCGATGATCCGGTTAAAGGTGCTGTCGGCGGCGACGGACAGCGCGGACGCCGACGGGTAGCTTCCGGTGTAGTTCAGGGTGCCGCCCCCCACCGTTGTCGCCCCGGAATAGGTGTTCGCCCCGCTCAACGTCAGCGCGCCCGCCCCGGTCTTGGTCAGGGCCAGGGTGCCGCCGGTGCCCGTGTTGTTCGCAATCGTGCCGGCGAACGTGGTGCTGCCGCTGGTCAGGCCGACGGAGAACGTCGCGGACGAGGCGGCGAGGTTGTTGGCGATCGTGCCGCCGGTGCCGGACAGCGTCGGGACGACGATGCTCACCCCGTTCACGTCCAGGACGCCGCCGCCCATCGCCAGCGGGGACGCCGACCCGAGCGTGCCGACGCCGGAGAGCTGGACCGTCCCGGCGTTGATGGTCGTCGTGCCGGTGTAGGTGTTGGCGGCGCCGAGCACCAGGGTGCCGGTGCCGGTCTTGGTGATGCCGAACCCGCTGCCGCTGATGACCGCGCCGGAGCCGAGCGTGATCGAGTTCGACCCGGTCGCGTTGAACGTGTGGGTGCCGGACGACAGGAACAGCCCGATGTCCGGGATCGACAGGTTCGCCCCGGCCGTGTTCTCGATGGTGCCGGTCGTCCAGTTGACCCGGGCGCTGGAGACGGTGGCGTTGCCGCCGGTCTGGTCGCCCTTCTTAATGGTGGTGGCGCGGAGGGTGCCGTTGTTCAGGTTGAACACCCCGCTGACGGTGCGGGTGCTCGCCCCGGTGGCCGTGATCGTGTTGGTGGCGAGGTTCAGCGTGCCGACGTTGACGGTGCCGGCGGCCGTTGCCGTGCCGAGGTTGAACGTGCCGTTGCCGGCGTAGGTGGTCGCCCCGGTCGAGCCGGTCCCGGAGATCAGGCCGAGGTTGATCGCCGAACTGGTGAGGGTGCCGGCACCCATCGTGAAGGTGCCGTTCGAGACGCCGACGCGAGTGGCCGAGGCGCCGGCGTTAGCATTGCCGATCGTCAGCGTGGTGATGTTCGCGTCGAGGGCGCCGAGCGACGTGTCGAACGTGTCGGTGAACGTCGTCTGGGCGGCCCCCGTGAACTGCGCGACCAACCCGACGTTGAGGGCCGTGGCGCTGGACGTGCCGCCGGCGACCCCGCGGATCGTCAGGGTCGGGTTGGTCAGCCCGGCAGCAAACTGAACGTTGGCGTCGGCCCGGCCGCCGGCCCCGACGTTGATCGTGCCCACGTTGAGGGCGTTCGCCTGGCCGAGGTTCAGCGTGGCGATGCCGCCGTCGCTGCTGCCCCCCACGTCGGCGACGGCCAGGGTCCCCGTGGTGATCGTGTTCACCGCCGCCAGGTTCAGCGTGGCGACCTGCCCGAGGGCGGCCGAATTCGCCGCCCCGTTCGCCAGCCCGACCCGGACGGTCCCGGCGCTGTTGTTGTAGACGAAGTTCGGGAGCCCGGACATCGTCAGCGTGTGGACCGGGTTGGCGGTCAGGGACCCTGCCGGGCCGACCTGGAACGTCGACCCCGTGAGCGTGAGCGTGCCGGTCCCGGTCCCGGTGATCGTGCCGGCCGCGGCCGTGTTGGCACCGATCACGGTCGTCAGGTTGACGGTCGATAAGGTTTGGTTGTTCGCCCCG
>JAQGHJ010000497.1 GCA_028288905.1 Phycisphaerales bacterium
CTTGGCCCGGCTCCCGGAGCACGCTCACCACCCGGGCGGCCGCCTCGGCCCCGGTCGGCTGGAGCCGGTCGTCCAGTCGCACGACCCGCACCTTCAGCTCGCCCGCGTCCGGCACCGTCGCCCGGGACGGGTGCAGGTGGACGCTCCACGCGTAGTGCGGCTCGACGAGCTGCCGCGGGTAGTACCCCTCGCCGGGGAACGCGACGTACTGGAACGCCGGGATGTCGTGCGACCCGTCGATCACGTGCATCGTCATGAACCCGCCGGACCACCCGAACCCGACCCGCCTGAGCCCCGGGAACAGAATCCACCGCCGGTGCCCGATGCCGGCAATGTTGCTCGCGTCCGAGTCGTCCATGAACCCGCGAATGCCGCTCAGAATGTGCGTCTGGCCCTGGTGGATGTTCCCCTTGTGGCACCCGGCGTACGCGAGCTTGAAGAACGCGTCGTCCATGCCGTCCGGCTTGGCCGGGGTGTGGGTGAGCGACCCGATCTTTTGCAGTATGACGGCCCCGTGCTGGGCCTCGACCGTGTCCGACGGGCTGAGGACCACGTTCTGCCACGGGACGCCGGACAGGTACCGGTACAGGCGGGTCACCTTCAGCGCCTGCTCAAGCGACTCGGGAGCGACCTTGCCGGCCCGGTACGCCGGCGGGCCGACGGCCGGCTCCTCCAGGAACTTCGGGGCGGTCAGCTCGGCCGGCCAGAGGGCTGCCCACTGCTTGCGGATCTCGGCCAGCGGGCGGGGGTAGACGGCGGTCCGCACGATCTTGCCCTTGGCGTCGGCCGCCGTGGCCTGCCCGGACAGCCCGCCGCCGGCGTACGTCGCCTTGAACGACGCCGACCCGTCGGCCGCCGTCCACGCGTACGGCCCCTCGACGCCGGCGCGGCCGAACACGACCGACTCGACGAGCCGCCCGCCCGGCTCGTACGTCAGCCACGACCCGACCTTCTGCCCCGCCGCGTACGCCCCGCGGAACCGCGGCTTGCCGCCGGGGAAGAACTCCTCGTACTTCCCGTCCCGCCGGCCCTGGGCGTCCGCCCCGTACTTCGCCCGGGGCGACCCGTCCGGGAACCGCTCGACGACCTCGGTCGGCCGGGTGGCCGGCGCGGTTGAGGGCGGGGCGGTCGGTGCCGCCGGCGCGGCCCGGGAGGCGCGGACGCCGAATGCGGTGAACTCCAACGACCCCAAAGTCAGTCCCGCGATGACGACAGCCGCCTTCCGCATGCCCGACATTGTCCGACCGGCCGGGCGGCAAGCAAGGCGGCCCCGGGGCGGCGGGGGACGACGGGCGGCCGGCCCCGCGGGTACGATCGCGACCCGATGACCCTGACCGACGAGCCTACCGCCCCGCCAGTCCCCGCCGCGGCTCCCCGCCGCCCGCCGGGCGACGCGGCCCTGCGGGCGATCGCCGCGTTCAAGCTGTGCAAGACGGCCGGGCTGATCGTCCTCGGCATCGGGCTGGCCCGGCTGATCGGACACGACGGCCCGGGCGAGCGGGAGGCGGCCCGCGCGCTGATCGACCGGGTGCCGCACGGGTCGCACGGCCACCTCGTCCACCGGCTGTTGGCCGAGATCCGGCTGCTGCCACCGACCACGCTCAAGGTGCTGGCCGTCGGGGCGTTCGTGTACGCCGGCTTATACGCGGTGGAGGGGGCGGGGCTGCTGCTGCGGCGGCGGTGGGCCGAGTGGATGGTCGTCGTCACGACGGCCCTGCTCCTGCCGGTCGAGGTGTACGAACTGGCCCGTAAACCGAACGCGGTCCGGGCGGCGGTGTTCGTCCTCAACGCGGCGACGGTGGCGTATCTCGTGTGGCGGCTGCGGCGGGAGCGGACGATCCGGCGGGGACCGACGGCGGGTGCTGCCACGGCCCCGTGAGCGCCCCGTCCGACCCAGCGCGGCGCGAGCGGGCTGTCACGGCAGGAGCGTGGCCGGGTCAACCGTGGCGGCCGGCATCGCCAGCGGGGTGACCGTCTCGCCCCGAGCGACTCGCCGGATCTCTGCGTAAGCGAACCCGTGCCGGGTCCCGGCCGACCGGATCGGCCGGCGGTGGACGATCAACAGGTCGTCCGGGATGCTGAGCACCCAATAGTCCTGTACGCCGGCGGCAGCGTACAGGCTCGCCTTGATGGAGGTGTCGGCCAACAGGGTGCCGTCGGCGACCTCGATCACGAGCAAGGCGCGGTCGGCCGACGGATAGCCGCCCGCCGTTTCCACGGGCGGTCCGTCCAAGATCGCCAGGTCCGGTTCGGGCGCGGACCCGGCCGTTAGCAGCGTGCTCTGGATGCGGACCCAAAAGCGATCGACCGGTAACGCGCCCACGCACCAGTACGTCGTCTTAGAGCCCCTAAAAAAACGAACCTGAGTGCAGGAGGGACCAACAGATCGTCCCGCACCGTAGCTTCACGAACGCCTCGTGCAGGTCGGACCGCCGCTCGTACCGGACCCGCAGCCGGCGGGCCTGGTGCAGCCAACTCACCGTCCGCTCGACGACCCAGCGGAACGTCCCCCACCCGCTCCCGTGGGCCGTACGCCGGCGGGCGATCGTCGGGCGGATGCCCCGGGCCCCCAGCGCCCGCCGGTGCGGGTCGCTGTCGTACCCGCGGTCGGCGACCACCTCCGGCGGCTTGGTCAGCGGCGCGCCGGGCACGCCCCGGACCGGCGGGACCGCGTCGATCAGCGGCAGCAGCTGCGTCACGTCGTTGCGGTTCGCGCCCGTGACCGTCGCGGCGAGCGGGACGCCGCCGGCGTCGGTGACGAGGTGGTGCTTCGACCCGGCCTTGGCGCGGTCCGTCGGGTTCGGGCCGGTCTGCGCCCCCCAAAAACGGCCCGGACCGACGAGCTGTCGACCACGGCGTGCTCCCAGTCCACGCGCCCGGCGGACCGCAGCTTTGCCAGCAGCGCCTCGTGGAGGCGTTGGAACACGCCGGCGGCGTGCCAGTCGCGGAGCCGCCGCCAGCAGGTCATCCCGCTCCCGCACCCCGTCTCGGCCGGCAGGTCCTCCCACCCGATCCCGGTCTTGAGGACGAACAGGATGCCGGCGAGGCACGCCCGGTCGTCGACCGGCCTGCGCCCGCCCTTCGGGCGGGGCGGGTGCGGCGGCAACAGCGGCTGGACGATCGCCCACAGCTCGTCCGGCACCAGCGGCTTGGCCATCGGGTCCTCCGTGACAGACCGACTCCAGTGTCCGTCACGGCGCGGCCGGCGTGAACCGCCGTTTCGCCGGTTCTGTTAGAGGCTCTTAGTGACGCCGATCGTGTGGGGGTCCTTCTGCGACGCCATGTCCAGAATCTCCCCGTCGATGAGCTCCGTCCGCCGGCCGTCGAGGAACGCCGCCTCGGACAAGCGCAGGTACTCGTCCAGCGTGAACCGGTGCGGGCCGCCCTGGACGAGGACGGGTGATACGTCGGCCGGCGGCGACGGCTCGGCGGGGCGCGACTCGGCACGCGGGGGTTCTCGGAGCAGCACCGTCATGCGGAGGAGTGTATCCCGCGGGCACGGGGTCGACCAAGCGGCGGTCGCGGCGGCGCCCGCCGACCGCGGGGTTCAGGAACACCGTCCCCGGCGCGGCACGAGGCGCGCGGCCCTCACTTCGCCAGCATCACCCGCTCGATGAATCCGGTGTCGACGTCCCCGGACAGGAAGTTCGGGTTGTCCAGGATCTGCAGGTGAAGCGGGATCGTCGTCTTGTTCGGGGCGATGTGGAACTCGCTCAGGGCCCGCTTCATCGTCGCGATCGCCTCGGCCCGGGTCGGGCGGTGGACGATCAGCTTGCCGATCATGCTGTCGTAGTTCGGCGGGACCGTGTACCCGGCGTACACGTGGGTGTCGAGCCGGACGCCGGGGCCGCCGGGCAGCCGCAGCTCGGCGATCTTGCCGGGGCTGGGGGCGAAGTTCTTGGCCGGGTCCTCAGCGTTGATCCGGCACTCGATCGCGTGCCCGACCTGCTTGATGTCGGCCTGGCTGAACGGCAGCTTCTCGCCGGCGGCGATCAGGATCTGCTGTTTGATCAGGTCGATGCCAGTCACCATCTCGGTCACCGGATGCTCGACCTGAATGCGGGCGTTGACCTCGAGGATGTAGAAGTTCTGCTCCTTGTCGACGAGGAACTCGACCGTGCCGGCGTTCGTGTAGTTCGCCTCCTTCACCAGCCGGACGGCCGCCTCGCACAGGGCGGTGCGGACCTCGGGCTTCAGGACCGGGCTCGGGCTCTCCTCGACCAGCTTCTGGTGGCGGCGCTGCATCGTGCAGTCCCGCTCCCACAGGTGGACGGCGTTCCCGTGCAGGTCGGCCAGCACCTGCACCTCGACGTGCCGGCCGAACTCGACGTACTTCTCGATGTAGACCGTGCTGTCCTTGAACGCGGCCTCGGCCTCGGCCTGGGCGGCCCGGAACCCGGCCTGCAGGCTGACGTCATTGTGCGCTTGCCGCATCCCCCGCCCGCCGCCGCCGGCGCTGGCCTTGATGATGACCGGGTACCCGATCTTCCGGGCGACCTCCAGCGCCTCCTTCTCATCCTCGACCGCGCCGGCGCTGCCCGGGACCGTGGGCACGTTCGCCCGCTTGGCCAGGTTCTTGCAGGCGACCTTGTCCCCGACGGCCGCCATCGCCTCGACGCTCGGGCCGATGAACTCGATCTTGCAGGCCCGGCAGACCTCGGCGAAGTGGCTCTTCTCGCTCAGGAACCCGTACCCCGGGTGGATCGCGTCGACGTCGCTGATCTCGGCCGCGGCGATGATCCGGTCGATCTTCAGGTAGCTCTCGACGGCCGGGGCGCCGCCGATGCAGATCGCCTGATCGGCCATCTTCAGGTACGCGGCGTCGGCGTCGGCCGTCGAGTGGACGACGACCGTCTGGACGCCTAGCTCCCGGCAGGCCCGGATGATCCGCAGGGCGATCTCCCCGCGGTTGGCGATGAGGATCTTTGAAAACATGGGGGGAGGGGGAAGCTAGGAGTTAGAAGCTGGGAGCTGGAAGAAAACCGGAGGGCGACGGGAGGATTTGGGTTGCTTGCCTCCCCTCCCGCGCCCTGCTTCCAGCTTCTGACTTCCAGCTTCGGGGCCGTTCACGCCCCTACCGGCACGAGGAACCCGAGGTGGTGGGCGCAGTGGACGAGGACGAGCCGCACGAGCTCGTCGCGGGTGACCGGGCCGAACCGGCGGTGGGCGGCGGTCGGGTGCGGGTACGCCACGAGCCGGCCGAGCGTCTCGACGAGGGCGTCCACCTCCCCCGGGCCGGCGTCTGCCGGCGGGACGAACGGGCCGGGGGCGTCGAGGCCGGGCGGGTACGCCCCGGCCAGCACCTGTTCCAACACCGGGCGGGCCGCCGCCTGCTCGGGCGTGGCCGGCCCCGCCGGCGGCCGCAGGACGGCCTCGGTCGCCGCCCGCAGGTGCCAGCACGCCTGCTCCAGCGACCACGCCCCGGTCCGGGCGTAACCGCGCCGGAGCCGGCGGAGGTCCGCCACAACGGCCGCGGCACCCGGGTAGTTCAATTCGGTCCGCCGGGCGGACGGCGGGGCGACCGAGACTACCCGGGCGGCGGACCCGCGCGCGCCGCCGGCGACGGTCGACTCGCCGCTCACGGCTTCACCAGGAACAGCGGCTGGTCGAACTGGACGGACTGCCCGTCCTGCACGAGCACCTTGGCGACGGTCCCGGTCACGCTCGACTTCATCGTGTTGAACGTCTTCATCGCCTCGAGGATGCAGACGTCCGTCTCGTCCTTCACGACCTGCGACCCGACGGTCACGAACGCCTTCGCCCCCGGCTTCGGCGAGGCGTAGTACGTGCCGACCATCTCGCTCTTGACCGGGACGAGGTCCGCGTCGTCCGCCGGGGCGGCCGCCGGCCCGGCGGCCGGCGGGGTCGCGGCGGCGGGGGCCGTCTG
>JAQGHJ010000500.1 GCA_028288905.1 Phycisphaerales bacterium
TTGGGCCGTCCTTGCTGGCGCCGCCCGGCCGACCGCCGCCGCCGCCACGCCGGACCAGGTCGAGGCCGCCCTCGCCAAGAGCCGGGCCTTCCTGTACGGCAAGATGCAGCCGAACCTGTACTGGGAGGAGGCGGACAAGGCCGACGACAAGGCCGGCGGGGCCTCGACCAAGGGCAAGCAGTGGGGCGGGTTGTCGGCGATGAGCGTGTACGCCCTGCTCGCCAGCGGCGAGCGGCACCTGGACCCGAAGCTCAACCCGGCCGTCGAGTGGGTGAAGAAGCAGCGGATCGTCGGGAACTACGCCCTGGGGCTCCGGGCCCAGATCTGGCCGTTCCTGCCGAACGTCCCCGAGACCCGCCAGCTGGCGATCAAGGACCGCGACGCGTTCCTGAACGGCCAACACACCACCGCCCGGCTGAACAAGGGGGCCAAGCGGGACCGGGTCGGGTTCTACGGGTACTGGTACAACGACGAGAAGAAGGCCCCCGGCGGCGGGGACTTCGATTTGTCCGTCAGCCAATACGGCGTGCTGGGGATGTGGGCGTGCGAGCAGGTCGACGGGGTCGAAGTCCCGATCGACTACTGGGCCGAGACGGACAAGGCCTGGAAGGCCGCCATGTTCACCGAGGGCGAGGACAACGGCGGGTGGGCGTACAACCGCACGAGCGCCAAGCCGGACTTCGCCAAGCCCCGGGCCACGATGACGGCCGCCGGCGTCGCCACCCTGTTCATCACCCAGGACTACCTGCTCCAGTACGGGAACTTCGGGGCGTGCCGCGGCGGCACCCCGAACCCGCAGATCGACGCCGGGCTGGCGTGGTTGGACAAGAACATCAAGAGCCTGCTCGGCGGCAACTACTACGGCATGTACGGGGTCGAGCGGATCGGGGTGGCCAGCGGCAAGAAGTACTTCGGGGCCGTCGACTGGTACGACGTCGGGGCCGACTACCTCGTCCGGACCCAGGGCAAGGACGGGTCGTGGGGCGGGTCGAAGGACGGGACGAAGCCGGGGTCGATCCCGGACACCTGCTTCGCCATGCTGTTCCTGTCCCGCGGGCGGGCCCCGGTCCTGATGAACAAGCTCGAGTACGCCCTGGCCGACCCCGCCGCCCGGCTGCCGTGGGCCCAGCGGCCGCGGGACGTGAGCAACTTCGCCCGGTACGTCGGCCGCCAGACCGAGCGGGACTTCAACTGGCAGGTCGTCAGCCTCAAGGCCGCCGCCGACGACCTGCACGACGCCCCGGTCCTGTACATCTCCGGGTCCCGCCCGCTCGAGTTCTCGCCGGACGAGGTGGCCAAGCTCAAGGCGTTCTCCGACGCCGGCGGGCTGCTGCTGTTCAGCGCCGACTGCGGGGACGAGTCGTTCGTGAAGTCGGTCGTCGGCCCCGACGGGCTCGGGCGGAAGCTGTTCCCGAAGTACGAGTTCCGCGACCTGCCCGGCAACCACCCGCTGTTCGTCGACGAGGTGTACGCCGCCCGCAACTGGAAGAACAAGCCGCGGGTGCTCGGCGTGAGCAACGGCGTGCGGGAGCTGGCCCTGGTCGTCCCCGAGGCCGACCTCGGGCGGGCGTGGCAGGGCCGCAGCGAGAAGACCAAAGAGGAGGCGTTCCAGCTCGGGGCGAACATCTACTACTACGCGGCCGAGAAGGGCGCGATCCCGCCGTACCGCGGCGACACGAGGCTCGTGAAGCTCGACCCGAAGGTGAAGCCGACCGTCAGCGTGAAGGTCGCCCGGGTGATGGTCGGCGGCAACCCGGACCCGGAGCCGGCCGGCTGGCCCCGGCTGGCGGCGATCCTGAACAACGCCGCCCGGGTCGGGGTGACGACCGCCCCAGTGACGCTCGGGGAGGGGAAGCTGACGCCCGGCCCGGCCGGGTACGCCGTCGCCCACCTGACGGGGACCGGCAAGTTCTCGCTGACCAAGCCGCAGCGGGAAGAGGTCAAGGCGTACGCGGCCGCCGGCGGGGTGCTGGTGGTGGACGCGGCCGGCGGGGACGGTGCGTTCGCCGACGCGGCCGAGCGGGAGCTGGCCGCGATCTTCGGCGGCGACCCGGCCGCCGTCGGCCCGGTCGTCGCCCCGGACGAGCCGGTGTACCAGTGGCCCGGGTTCA
Source organism: Phycisphaerales bacterium (assembly GCA_028288905.1). GTDB lineage: Bacteria > Planctomycetota > Phycisphaerae > Tepidisphaerales > Tepidisphaeraceae > Humisphaera. Next base: position 2,112 of record JAQGHJ010000500.1, read on the forward strand.
AGATCCCCGCGTTCGAGTTCCGGCGGTACGCCCGGGCGAAGGCGACGAGCAAGCTGAACGTGCCCCGCGTGCGGGCCATCGAGATCGCCGGCAAGCCCCGGGTGTTCTACAGCCGCGACGACCTGACCCACGGCCTGCTCGGCCAGCCGTGCGACGGGATCGTCGGGTACGACCCGGCGACGGCGACGGCGATCATGCGGAACGTGGTGCTGTACGCCGCGTACAACGGCCGTCCGCCGAAGCCGCCCGCTGCCGCCCCGCCCGCCACCAAGCCCGCCACCGCCCCCTCGGGTGCCGCGGCCAAGCCGCCCGCCGCCAAACCGCCCGCCGCCAAGCCGCCGGCCGCCAAGGCGAGCACGAAGCCGGCCGCCAAATGACCGGCCGCAGGCCGGCCGGGGCGTGGCCCGCTTTCCCGATGGCCGGGAACGGGTTAGGGTACCGGTCCCGGGCTTTGAAGCCCGATGGCCCCGCACGGGGCGGCTTCACCCCATCCGTCCCCGGATGACCGAGGGCGGTGCCGGAGGAGCCCTCGACACCGGCGGTCCGTTCGGGCGGATGTGAGGCCGTGCCGCGCGACGCACCCGCGAACTATGTA
>JAQGHJ010000226.1 GCA_028288905.1 Phycisphaerales bacterium
GGTGGCACGCGCTGCTGTGGCCGATCGACCGCGAGTGGCCGGTGGTCGGGCTGCGCCCGGCGACGGCGGCCGACTCGCTCGTCGACCTGCTGCCGGACGCCGCCCGCCCGCCCCGGTCCGCCACCCCTCGCTTCGTCGTCCACTCCGGCGACCGCCGGGCCGCCGCCGCCGTCGGGGCGTCCAGCCTCGGCGGCCTCCTTCCGCCCGACGTCGGGCTCCTGCTGATCGGCAAGCACCTCGTCCTCGACTTCTCCGGCCGCCCGTTCGATGGCATCGAGTTCAACCGCATGATCGCCGTCGCCGAGCAGATGGTCGCGCACCTACCGGGGGGCGGCGGGAACTAGCCACAGATGAACACGGATAAAAGCAGGTGGGAGCGTACGTGTGGCTAACCCACTTCCCGCTCTCATCTGTGTTCATCTGTGTTCATCCGTGGCTAGTTCAATTCCCGCCTTCATCCCGCCGTCGTCGCCCCGGTGGTGACCACCGCGGCCGCCGCGTCGACCGGCACCTGCTTGACGGGTCGCCACCCGTCGGGGCCGCACTCGTACCGGGTGACCAGCGACTCCTGAAACGCCGCCGGCTTACCGCCGGGTTCGCCCGAGGCCCAGGCTCGGACGGACACCGTGCACAGGTGCGGGCTGGTGCGGATCCAGTTGTACGCGTTCGGCTCGCCGCGCCGGCGGGTGCTGGTTGCCGTGCCGGCCTGCACGCTCAGGATGCTCCGCCGGCTCGCCTTGTAGTGCGACCGCAGGTCGTCGTGGTACGCCAGGTGCAAGTGCCCGGCCAGCAGCAGGTCGACCCCGACCTCCTCCAGCACCGGCAGGTAGGACTCGCCCCGGCGGATCACGTCCGCGTCCGGCTCCCGCGGCGGCGGGATGAACGGGTGGTGCGTCACGAGCACCTTGAACGTGCCCGGCCCGGCGGCCGCGAACGTCGTTCGTGCGTTCGCCACCTGCTCGGCCGACAGCCACCCGCTCTTGTGGGTAAACGACCGGGCCGAGTTGAGCCCGACCACGATGAGTTCGTCGTCCCGGTACACCGGCTGCAGGTCTTGGCTCACGTGCCGCCGGTACCCGCCGGTCGGGGCGAACGCCCGGGCGAATACGTTGAACATCGGCACGTCGTGGTTCCCTGGTATGACGAGCTGCGGCCCCGGCAGCCGCTTCAGGAACGCGACGGCCGCGTCGAACTGCCCCCCGCGGGCTCGCTGGGTCAGGTCCCCGCTGACGACGACGAGGTCCGGCTTGTGGGCCGCCAAGTCGGCGACCAGCCCGTCGAGCAGCGGCGGGTCGATCCGGCCGAAGTGCAGGTCGGAGATGTGGGCGATCGTTCGCATGGCAGGCGGGATCGTAGCGTGAAGCCGGGGGTGATGGGGCGGGGTCGCAGGTCGGCCGGCGACCGCACGCCGTCCCGCTATTCGGCAGCGGCGGCAGCGGCGTCGCCGACTGTCGCTGGGCCGCCGGGGCGGACGACGGTCAGGGCGGCCTTGCGGATGCGGTACTCCAGCGGGGTGCGCAGCCGCATCACCTCGCCGTCCATCGTCACCTTGAGCGTCGGCCGGCGGTATCGGATCGTCAGCGTTTGGCACGGGACGGACTCGAAGTGCCGGTTCGCCGACAACCGCTTGAACGCCGCCGCCAGCGCGAGCCGGATCACCTGCGGCACGCTGGTCGTCCGGGCGATGTACACGTTCAGCACGTCCCGCCGGAGCACGCTCACCTCCCCGATCCCGAACACGGCCATCTGGTGGACATTGTTCCCGACGACGAGGGACGGGGTGATGCGGCTCAGCCGCCGCCCGTCCGCCTCGACGACGAGTCGCAGGATCGGCAGGCTGCCCAGCGCCCGGATGAACGCCACGAGCAGGGCGAGCGGCTTCGTGAACTTCCGGAGCAGCGTCCGGGCCAGCGGCACCCGCTTGATCCGCTCGTGTTCCCCCTCCCGGTCCTCCACCACCCGCGGGTGCAGCCCGACGCCGGAGAAGTTTAGGAACAGTTGCCCGTTCAACTCGGCCACGTCGATCGGCCCGACCCCGTCCCCGGCCGCCAGCGCCCGGCCGAGGGCGTCGACGGCGGCCGGCAGGTCGTCCGACACGCCCAGTTCCTTGGCGAAGTGGTTGTGGGTGCCGAGCGGCAGGACGCCGAAGATCATCTCGGTCCCGGCGACCGCGTTGGCGACGGTATGGATCGTCCCGTCCCCCCCGCCGACGACGACGGCCGTACACCCGGCCCGCCGCCCCGCTTCCAGTTCCCGTGCCGCCTCGGCCGGGTTCAGGAACTTCACGTCCGCCGTCACCCCGTGGGCCGCGAACCCGTCGGCGATGCGTTTGGCCTCGTCCCCGGCGTCGGAGTTGGCCAACGTCCCGGACTTCGCGTTCAGCAGCACGAGCACCCGGGTCGTCTTCGTCGGCACCATGAGCGGGGCAATCTAGCGGTTCCGCCTTCGATCAGACAACGTCCGAACTGACGCCTGCCTTAGGGGTTCCCCGGGCGGTGATCGCTCGGCAGTCTTCCCTCCCGTCCGCGCCTGTTACTCAGCCTGCCGTTGCTACCGCCTTACGGGTCGCCGTCTCTCGGAGCGCGACCACGAGGTTCGGTTCGGCCGACGTCCACCACAACTGCTTGTGATGGTGAATGGTGCAGACGGCGTCCCGGCCGGGGAAGATCAACTGGAAGTCGCTGCCGAGCAGGTGGGTCAGCAGGCCCTCGACCAGCACGGCGAACGCCTCATGCTCTTCTTCCGCGAACGCAGCCGCAGTGCCGTCGTGGCGGGTCGCCAGCACGTCCGGGTCGAACCCGACCCGGCGGAGCAGGTCCGGCATCCATGCCGCACTCCCAAAGTCCAGCTCGTACGCCCAATGGGCCTTCGGCAGCACCCACACCGGCCCGCCGGGCAACAGGTCCCGCCACGCCCGCACGGCGAGGCCAGCCAACGTCGCCTCGGCCGGCGGCGGAACTAAGACTGCCAGCGGACGGGCGGCCGGGCGGAGGGTCGGGTCGTCGCCGCCCACCCACCCGACCGAGGCCGTGGCCACGCCCGCCGGGTGGCCGAACGCCCCGCTGTTCGGGTAAAGAGACACGTACCCGCGGCCGTCCGCCTCGCGGCAAACCTCGGGATAATCGATAAGCTGAGGCATGGTCGGCGGTCGGCGGGTGGGGAGATGAGGCGTCGGCCGGCGGGACGCCGTCGTCGCGGCCTCTGTAGCATCGCGTGGCGTTCCGTAACGCTCGAGCGACAAAATGCGATGCTGCGCCGACGAGCAGCTTGGCCGGCAGTGGCCGTCATCGCAATGGGCCCGACTCACGCGAAGGAATGGCGGCCGATACTGAACCCGGCCGCACGCTTGCGGTTACTTTGAGTAGCGCGGTTCCGCAGTTGAGATTGTACCCAAGGGCATTAACTTTACGATACAAAGGAAATCGCGTAGGTTGCTGCTCGCATGAACGCTCCGCTGAACCTTGACCCGCCGCTGACCCGGCCGCCCAGCCTCGCCCGACGGTTCGAGGCCGCCACTGGATTCGCGCCGTCGTTCTGGCTGGCCGCCGTCGGCTGCTCGGCGATGGCAATGGCTTTGCTCGCCGGGCGAATGTGGCGGACCGGCGACGCCGGGCACCTGTCGCTCGTTTGGGACGTGTTCCTCGCGTGGGTGCCCGTCCCGCTGGCCCTGCTCGCCTACCGTCAGGCCCGCCGCGCCCGCCCGCCGCGGGCGATCACCTTGGCGGCCCTGGCGGGCTGGCTGCTGTTCTTCCCGAACTCGCCCTACCTGGTGACCGAGTTCATCCACCTGCACCCGGACCACCTGCCGAGCCCCCGGCACATCCCACACGACCTCCGCTGGGCGTTCCCGGATGTGTTCCCGCCGGCCGAGTCGCCGGGGTGGTACGAGCTGCTGTTGATGACCGCGGTCGCCGCGGCCGGGCTGGCAGTAACGGTGGCGTCGTTCCGGCTCGCCCAGCGGACGATCGCTCGGCTGTACAGCCCCCGGGCGGCCGCCGCCGCCACGCCGCTGCTGCTCGTGCTGACGGCGTTCGGCGTCGCGCTCGGGCGGTTCGCCCGGCTGAACAGCTGGGACGTGTTCCACGAGCCGGACAAGACGGCCGGGGACATCGTGACGTGGGCGACGGACCCGAAGGCGAGCATCGCCACGTTCGTCGTGGCCGTGCTGCTCATCCTGCTGAACGTCGTCGTCGCCGGCGCCGGCGGCGGAGCGACGAAAGACTAAGCGGGGACAGAATGACGAGGCCCGAATGACGAGTGACGAAACGGGGAGGAGAGTGCACCGCGCCATCCCCTCTCCGTTTCGTCACTCGTCATTCGGGCCTCGTCAATTGAACTGGTGCTCACGGCGTCGGCGGCGGCCCGCCGTCGGCCGGGTCCATGGGGACCGGCGGGCCGAGGACGGCGTCGTTCATCTCGATCTTCGTCTGCCCGCGGAGCTCCTTCACGAGCTGGTTCGTCCGCTGGGGGGCGAGCTGTTGCCGGAGCACGTCGGCCAGCTTCTCGAACGAGTCGTACCGGCCGGTCACCTGGATGACGTGGTACCCGAATTTGGTCTTGACCGGGGCGCCGACCTCGTTCTCCTTCTGGCTGAAGACGGCCTGCTCGAACTCCGGGACCATCTTGCCGCGGGTGAAGCTGCCGAGGTCCCCGCCGTCGGCGGCCGACCCCTCGTCGTCCGAGTCGGCCTTGGCAATGGCAGCGAAGTCGCCGCCGGCCTTGAGCTTGGCCGCCACCGCGTCGGCCTTGGCCTTCGCCTGAGCGTCGGTCAGCTCGGCCTGCCCGGGCCGCAGGGGGACCTGGCTGCCGGGCGTGCGGATCAGCACGTGCCGGGCGCTGACCCGCTCGAGCTGCTGCTTGTGCTCGTCGTAGTACTTCCGCAGGTACGCGTCGTCGGCCGACTCCTGCACGCTCGCGACCATCGCGTTGGCCAGCACCTGGTCCCGCATCAGGGCCAGCTGCTTCTGGACGGCCGGGGACGCGTCCAGCTTCCGCTTCTGTGCCTCACGGGCGAGCAGCTTCATGTTCGCCAGCGACTCCGCCCACGGCCGGCGGTACGGCCCGCGGGCCATCTGCTGGTCGCTCGGGTGCAA
>JAQGHJ010000502.1 GCA_028288905.1 Phycisphaerales bacterium
GGCCGGTGACGGCGGCGGCGACCGTGGTCGAGACTGCGACGTCGGCCGGGCCGGTGGCCGGCCCGACGGTTGGCCCGTCGGGTAAGGGAGCTGCTAACCCGGCGGCGGGCGCGGCGGGCCGTCCCGCGCACCCGCTGCCTGCCGCCGTCGCCGCGGCACACAACGCCAGTCCCGCACACGCGCCCAACCCGTTCCGTCGCGCCGTCCTTGGCATGTTCGAAGGTCTCCCGGACCGAAGTAACGAGGTGATTTGGCGAGCCGGGTCGGGTCGCGGGTTGCGGGCATCCGTGCCGCCCCGCCCGGTCCCGGTCGGTTTCGCCTTCGCCGTTACGGTGCGAGCCGCGAGCGGGTTCGTGTAAGAGTCGACGCGCCGCCAGAAGCGCGTGGGCGGTCGGCCCACCCGCGTGCTCGCGGAAGCGACCATACCGACGAAGCAAACCCGGCGAGTTCCCAGCGGTTTCCCCTTCGCGTTCCAGACCCGATCCCGGCACGTTCCCGCTCGATTTTGCCCCCCGTTCGCGTACCCTATCCGCCCTCCCATGGCCAAGAACATCAAGAAGCGGTCCGACGACTACGCCCAGTGGTACCTCGACGTGATCAAGGCGGCCAAGCTGGCCGACTACGCCCCGGTGAAGGGGTGCATGGTCATCCGGCCCGAGGGGTACGCGATCTGGGAGGCGATCCAGCGGGACCTGGACCGCCGGTTCAAGGCGACCGGGCACGTGAACGCCTACTTCCCGCTGCTGATCCCCCAGAGCTTCCTGACGAAGGAGGCCCAGCACGTCGAGGGGTTCGCCCTCGAGTGCGCGGTCGTCACTCACTCGAAGCTGGAGAGGGACGGTGAGGGCAAGCTCCGGCCCGGCAGCCCGCTCGAGGAGCCGCTCGTCATCCGCCCGACGAGCGAGACGATGATCGGCTACATGTACAGCCAGTGGGTGCAGAGCTACCGGGACCTGCCGGTGCTGATCAACCAGTGGTGCAACGTGATGCGGTGGGAGATGCGGACCCGCCTGTTCCTGCGGACGGCGGAGTTCCTGTGGCAGGAGGGGCACACGGCCCACGAGACGGCGGCCGAGGCGAAGGAGGAGACGCTGAAGATGCTCGGCGTGTACGCCGACTTCGCCGAGCGGGTGCTGGCCGTCCCGGTCGTGCAGGGGACCAAGACCGACAGCGAGAAGTTCCCCGGGGCGAACGTCACGTACTGCATCGAGGGCCTGATGCAGGACGGCAAGGCGCTGCAGATGGGCACGAGCCACGACCTCGGGCAGAACTTCTCCAAGGCATTCGACATCAAGTTCCTCGGCCGCACGCAGCAGCAGGAGTTCGCCCACACGACGAGCTGGGGCGTGAGCACCCGGCTGATCGGGGCCGTCATCATGGCCCACAGCGACGACGAGGGGCTCGTGCTGCCGCCGCGCGTCGCCCCGGACGTGGCCGCGATCGTGCCGATCTACCGCAACCCGGACGAGGAGGCGAAGGTCCGGGGGTTCGTCGAGCAGGTCGTCGCGGCCCTCGTCGGCGGGCGGGAGACGCAGAAGAACGCCCACCACGGCTTGGAGCGGCACCTGTTCGACGCCCGGACCGAGCAGCGGATCGTTGCCGACTTCCGCGATGCCCGGCCGGGCGACAAGCAGTACCACTGGGAACAGCGCGGCGTCCCGTTCCGGCTGGAGGTCGGCCCGCGGGACGTCGACGCCGGGGCGTTCGTCGTCAAGAGCCGGATCGACGGGACGAAGGAGGTCGTGAAGCTGGCCGACGTCACGCCCGGCTGGCTCCGGGCCCGGCTGGACGCGGCCCACGACGCCCTGTTCGCCCGGGCCGCCGCGTACCGGGCCACCAACACCCGGGACGCGACGACCTACGACGAGCTGCGGGACACGCTCAAGCAGCACGGCGGGTTCGTCCGCTGCTACTTCAAGCCGGACCACGAGGCCGAGGCCCGGATCAAGGACAAGACGAAGGCCACGGTGCGGTGCATCCCGTTCGACCAGCCGGCGGTTCCGGGCAAGTGCGTGTACAGCGGCCAAGAGACGACGACGCAGGTGCTGTTCGCGCTGGCGTACTGAGGGGGAGGGCGGGGAGACGCTGGACGTCGGAAGTCAGGAGTTGGAAGGCGGACGCCCGCCCGCACGCCGGACGGGCGGGGCGTGGACGAAGCCGTGCCGCCGCGAACGCCCGGCCGGGCTCCCCCCGCTCCCCCCGGGAGAGGGCGGGAGTGAGGGCGAACGTCGGGACGGCTTCGGGCTCGCCAGCCCGTCGGCCCGATGGCGGGAAGCCCACTCGGCGTTCGCCCTCACCCGCCCGGGCTGCGGCCGGACGCCCTCGCCCGGGCGGGAGAGGTGGAAATGCAGCGGCCGTCGCCAACTCCGCCGGCCGATGCGATGGCAGCCAACCCCGATCCCGACGCCCCGCCGACTCCCTCGCCGCTGGCGTACGCACGGGCGGCCGGCACGAGGTTCGGCTGGCGGGCTGACGGCGACACCCACGTCCTGACCCTGCCGCCCCGCCCTTGGCCCGACGTGCTGGTCCAACACGGCACCGCCCTGACGGCCGCCACCCTGTTCATGCTCGTGACCGCCGGGATGGCAGTTACGATGGGCCGGACCGCGCTGGGCGGCGGGCGCTGGGCGGTCCCCGGACGGTCGATGATCGGCATCGACCGCGTCGGCCTCGTGGTC
>JAQGHJ010000570.1 GCA_028288905.1 Phycisphaerales bacterium
GCAAGGTGTGGCGGGCGATCTTATCGGGCGGAGGGTTCCGGACGTCCGGAGTAAGCTCGGCGGATGGGGCACTGCAAGCGTTGCAGATTGCTGGTCGACACTCCCCACATGGGACCGGCGGGCGTACGGGACAACGCCACCCTTTTCCCTCCCCATTCGTGTTCCCATTCGTGCAGATTCGCGGGCCGTCTTACTCCGCGTCCACGAACCGCTTTGTCAGGTTCCCGTACGCGTCGATCCGCCGGTCCCGCAGGAACGGCCAGTGCGTGCGGCTGAACTCGACCGCGTCCAGGTCGCACGCCTGGATCAGCACCTCTTCCTTGTCCACGCTCGCCCGCTTCACGACCTGCCCGTTCGGGGCGCAGACGAAGCTCTGGCCCCAGAACTGAATGCCGTCCTCGCTCACGCGTTTTCCGGCCGCATCGGTCACGTGTTCGAGCCCGATCCGGTTCGGGGCGCAGACGTAGCAGCCGTTGGCGACCGCGTGGCTCCGCTGCATCAGTTCCCAACTGTCGTGTTGGGCGACGCCGTATTGCTCCTTCTCGCTCGGGTGCCAGCCGATGGCCGTGGGGTAGAATAGGATCTCGGCCCCCTGGAGCGCCGTCAGCCTCGCCCCTTCCGGGAACCACTGGTCCCAGCAGATCAGCACGCCGATCTTGCCGTGTTGGGTGTTCCAGGTGCGGAACCCCTGGTCGCCGGGGGTGAAGTAGAACTTCTCGTAGAACAGCGGGTCGTCCGGGATGTGCATCTTCCGGTACGTGCCCATCATCGACCCGTCGGCGTCGAACACGGCGGCCGTGTTGTGGTACAGCCCCTGGGCCCGCCGCTCGAACAGGCTGGCGACGATCGCGACCTTGTACTTAGCGGCGAGGCGGGCGAACGCGGCCGTCGTGTCGCCGGGGATGGGCTCGGCCAGCTTGAAGAACTGGTGGTCCTCGCTCTGGCAGAAGTACAGGCTTTTGAACAGCTCCTGCGTGCAGATGATCTGGGCCCCGTCCTTGGCCGCCTGCTCGACGAGGGCGAGCTGGCGGGCGAGGTTGTCGGCCGGGTCGTCCGAGCAGGCCATCTGGGTGATGCCGACCTGGACGACGGACGACGCGCTGAGCCGCGGTCCGGTCGGGCGCTGCGGCGGGGTGATGGTGTGTGGGTTCATCGGCGGGGGTCGGGTTCGGGCCGCGGCGGAAGGGCCGCGCCGGCGGCCGCCGGCGCGGGGGCGGGTGATCTTACGACCCCCACCCCCGCCGGCAAGCCGGGGGCCGGCCTTCACCCGCCGCTCACGTTCGGCGTAAACTCCCGCGGCGACCTTTGTTCCCCGCGTCGGCCGGCGGCTCGTTCCCGCCCGGCCGCCCGGCCCGTTCGTGCGAGGGCGATCGATGTCCGAACCGGCTTGTGCCGCCAGCATCCGCGTCAGCCAGCGAGTCCGGGTCGGGGTCCGCCGGCGGTGGTGGGGGGGCGTCGTCGCTCGCCGCATCTGGGCCGCGGCGGCGCTCGCCGCGCTGCTGGGTCCGGCTGGCGCGGTGCCCGCCCGGGCCGCCACCGTCGATCCGGTCCGGGTCGACACGGCCGTCGTCAAGGCGATCAATTGGCTGTACGCCCAGCAGAAGCCGGCCGGGAACTGGGAGACCGACCCGGCCCGCAAGGGGACCGAACACGCCTGGCAGACGATGCAGGGGGAGACGTTCGGCGGGTACACGGCGTTGTGCACGTTCGCCCTGCTGGAGGCGGGGGAGAAGCCGACCGACCCGCGGTTGGCCAAGGCGATCGAGTTCCTGCGCAAGTGCGATTTGTTCGGCACGTACGCGACCGGGCTGCGGTGCATGGTGTTCAGCAAGCTGCCCGCCGACCCGGAGAACCGGATCCTCTTGAAGGCCGACGCGAATCGGCTGATCGAAGGGGCGATCAAGACCGGCCCCGGGACCGGGCTGTGGGACTACGACAGCAACCGCCCGGGCGGGCGGCCAGACCCGTCCGGCAAGGTCGACCTCAGCTGCAGCCAGTTCGCGGTGCTCGGGCTGTGGTCGGCCGCCCAGGCCGGGGTGCCGATCCCGCCGAACGTGTGGACGCGGCTCGACGGAATCTGGCGGGGGCTCCAGCGGGCGGACGGGGCGTGGTCGTACGACGGGGCGGAGAACGGGGTGCGGGTGACGATGACCGGGGCCGGGGTGGCGACGCTGCTGATCGTCCAGGACATCCTCGGCGGGACGGCGGCGGCGATGGCCCCGGGTGGGGTCGACCCGAACATCGGACGGGGGATCGTCAGCCTCGACAAGAACTTCGACGAGGCCGACCCGCTCGGGGCGTACGCATGGTACGCGTACGAGCGGATCGGGACGGCCGGCGGGTACCGGTACCTCGGGCGGCACGACTGGTACGACCGGGGGGCGGCGGCGCTGGTGAAGAAGCAGTTGCCGGACGGGTCGTGGCCGGCCGGCGGGGCGGCCGGGATGGCGGCCCTGCCGGAGACGGCGCTGTCGGTGCTGTTCCTCGCCCACGGGCGGACGCCGGTGCTGCTGAGCAAGCTGAACTACAGCGGGGCAGAGATCCCCGGGCGGGACGCGTCCTGGAACCGCCGCCCGCGGGACGCGGCCAATCTCGTCAAGTTCGTCACGAGTGCGACTGAGGTGCCGTACGGGTGGCAGGTCGTGAGCACGGCCGCCCCGCCGGAGGACCTGCTGAGCGTCCCGGTGCTGCTGCTGGCCGGGGCCGGCCCGGTCGTGCTGACCGAGCGGGAGCGGGAGAAGCTGCGGCTGTACGTCGAGGGCGGGGGGCTGATCGTGGCGGCGGCCGAGGGCGCCCGGCCAGCCGGGGTACCGGTCGGGAACGACGAATTCAGCCGGTCGATCGTCGACTTCGGCCGCCGCGGGCTCGGGGGGACATTCCGGGAGCTGCCGCCGACCCACCCGATCTTCACCGAGCAGCAGTTCCGCCCGCGGACGTGGGCGGAGAAGCCCACTGTGTGGGGGCTGAGCAACGGGGTGCGGGAGCTGGTCGTGCTGCTGCCGGACGGGGACTTCGGGCGGGCGTGGCAGGCGGGGTCGCACGAGAAGGAGCCGGTGAAGTTCCAGCTCGGGGTGGACCTGACGCAGTACGCGGTGTCCCGCCAGCCGGTGCCGGGCCCGGGCCGGGGGCACGTCGTCCGCCCGAGCTACGTCCCGGTGGTGACGACCCAGCCGGCCGAGGGTATGGCCGGGGGG
>JAQGHJ010000576.1 GCA_028288905.1 Phycisphaerales bacterium
TCATCGCCGTCGTCGCCAGCGCCATGATCACCATCAACGCGAACACGGCCGGGGGGATGACCCCGAGGCTCAGCCCGACGTTCAGGATCACCAGCTCCATCAGGCCGCGCGTGTTCATCAGCGCCCCGACGGTGCCGGCCTCCCGCCAGTTCATCCCGCACGCCCGCCCGGCCAGCGTCGACCCGCCGACCTTGCCGGCGCATGCCACGAGCACGATCAGCCCGGTGTACCCCCACAACTCCCAGGTGTTCAGCAGCCCGATCTGGGTCCGGAGCCCGGTGTAGGCGAAGAAGATCGGCAGCAGCAGGACGACGACGAAGTCCTCGAGCTTCTCGGTCACGGTCCGCACGAACCGGGTGCCCTTGGGCATGACCGCGCCCATCAGGAACGCGCCGAACAGGGCGTGGATGCCGATCTTTTCCGTCGCCCAGGCGCTGACCAGCACGAGCCCGAGCACGAGGGCCATCGGCCCGGCCCCGAGCCGGCCCTGGCGGTCGTGGACGGCCTGGAGCCGGGCCAGGAACGGGCGGACGAGGAAGAACATCACCACCACGTACCCGACGGCCAGCACGGCCGTCCGGACGGCCGGCATCAGCCCCTCGGCCCGGGCGACGCCGACGACGAACGCGAGCATGCACCAGGCCGTCACGTCGTCGACGGCCGCGCACGTGATCGCGACCGTCCCGAGCTTCGTCTTGTGCAGGTTCCGCTCGGTCAGGATCCGGGCGAGCACCGGGAACGCCGTGATGCTCATCGACGCCCCCATGAACAACGCGACCGGCGCAAACCGCATCGTCGGCACGTCGTTGAACAGCCGGGGGTACAGGTACAGCGCTAGCCCGGCCCCGAGCAGGAACGGGGCGACGATGCTGGCGTGGCTGATGACGACGGCCGCGTGCCCCTTGTTCCGCAGCAGGGCCGGGTCCAGCTCGAGCCCGACGAGGAACAGGAAGAAGATCACGCCGACCTGGGCGAGGACGCCGAGGAAGATCACGCTCTCGGGCGGGAACAACGCCTTACCCAGGTGCACCGACACCCACCCGTGGGACAGCATGAAGTCGCTGACGGTCCCGAGCAGGCTCGGGCCCAGGGCGATGCCGGCGACCATCTCCCCGATCACCTGCGGCTGACGGAACCGGGCGAACAGGGCACCGAGCGCCCGGCTCGCGGCGACGATCACCGCGATCTCGATCAACAGCACGGGAAGGAGGTGGTCGAGAGTCATGGGGGGAGGAAGGAAGCAGGAAGTTGGGAACTAGGAGCTAGGGATAGAAATTAATTTGGGCTGGGGCGAGTGGCGGCCCTTCGGGGCCGGTTGTGTTTACTCAGTGACTTCCGGCTGGGTGGTCGGGCCGGCGGTGGCACCTTGGGAGACCGGGGGCGGCCCCGGCTCCGTCTCCTTCTCGCCCGGCGGGGCGCGGCGGGCGACGAACGCGGCCGTCTCCGGGCCGGTCAGCACGAACGACCCGGCCGCGTGCCCTGATGGGTCCCGCCGGACGGTCGCGGTCATGTGTTGCCGCCCGTTCACCAACTCGAACGTGACCGGGTCGTCCCCGAGCCGCCCGAGCGGGGCCGTCGTCGCCTTCAGGTCCAGCACCCGCCCGCCGGAGAACCGCACCCGTAAAAACCGCCCGGACTGGTCGACCGAGAACGACTCCCCGAGCCGCTCCGGCCCGCCCGGCCCCGGCCCCAGCGGCCCGGACTCGACCCGCCAGTCCCCCGTTAGGTCCGCAACCGCTTGCAGCCCCGCGCCGGCCCGCAGGATGCCCCACACCCCGCCGACGCACAGGACGAACACCGCCAGGTAGACGAGCGAAGGTTTGCTCATAGGTGGAGGGGACGAAGACGGCTCGGACACGGGTCAAACCCACAGACGGCAAAATCAGCCGACGGCGACGGCCCGGGCTGAACGACGCCCCGGCCGACGGCGATGGTACGCTCGCCGAGCAGCGAGCGGAGCCGAACCAGACTCTCGGTTCTTCCGCACTGTCCGCGGGGACACCAGGAAATCCGGGGTGCCGCCACGCCACACTCGCAGCCTGCGGACGCCTGCATGTTCACGACAGTCCGCGTTCGTCTTTAGGGGATATTCTTAGCATCGTTCCGGCCGGGTGGGAACAGCGGGCCGGGGCGAAAGCACACTATACTGCCCGGGCTGGCCGGCGCGGGGAACCCCACCGCGAAGGAACGGGCCACGGCACGGAACGGCTACACGGTCCCCACCGGTTCGGACGACGCATGGCGCACCAACTGATCGAGAAGCAGGTCGTGTACGAGGGCAAGCGGATCCGGCTCGAGGTCCACCACCTCGACCACGACCGGACCGGCAAGCGGCTGAAAAAGGAGATCGTCGTCCACCCCGGGGCGGTGGTGATCCTCGGGTTCCTGCCCGACGGCCGGCTCTTGCTCATCCGCAACCGCCGGTACTCGGTCGACGAGACGCTCATCGAGCTGCCGGCCGGCGGGCTGGAGAAGGGCGAGATGCCGATGAACGCCGCCGGGCGGGAGCTTCTGGAGGAAACTGGTTACCTGGCCGGCCGAATCAAGCCGCTTCCCGGGTTTTACGCCTCGCCGGGGGTACTGACCGAGAAGATGCACCTGTTCGCCGCGTACGATCTGACGCACCAGGGCCAGGCGCTGGAGCCGGACGAGGAGATCGAGGTGCTGCCGACCCGGCTGCCCGACGCGATCGAGATGATCCGGGACGGGCAGATCAAGGACGCCAAGACGATCGCCGGCATCCTCATGTACGACCGGTTTTTCGGCGGGCCGGTGCCGGTTCCGGGCACGCGGGGGTGACGGCATCGTCACCTCTCCCACCGGGAGAGGTCGTCCGGGCGAAGCCCGGGCGGGTGAGGGTGAACGTCGAACGGGCCCAGAGCTATCGGGCCAGAGGGCTGGCGAGCACGGAGCCGCCTCGTCTTTCACCCTCACCCCAACCCTCTCTCGGAGGGAGAGGGGGCCGGAGGCGGCCACGGCACCGTTGACGGCCGGCCCGGCGGGCGCGATCCCTCTACTACTTCCGACGCCGGCGCGAACGACCTTTTTACGAGCGACCCCATATGGGCTGGGAAGACCGACCGTACTACCGCGACCCCCGGCCCGGCGCCGGCTCCGGCCCGCTCAACTGGCTGATGACCGGGTCCGTCCCGCTGTTCACCGTGTTCGGCATCCGGGTGAGGGCCCACGCGTCGCTCGTCGTCCTCGTGGGGCTGGTGTTGCTGCTGGGGATCGGCGGGTTCGGCGACACGGTCGCGGCCCGGGTCCAGCTCGTGCTCGCGCTGTTCCTCCTGATCCTGCTCCACGAGTTCGGGCACTGCTTCGCCGCCCGGTGGACCGGCGGGCACGCCGAGGACATCCTCATGACCCCGCTCGGCGGGCTGGCCATGGCGGCCGCCCGCCCCAAGCCGTGGCCGACGTTCTTCACCGTCGCCGGCGGGCCGGCCGTCAACGTCATCCTCTGCCTGCTGTGCGGGGCCGGGCTGTTCGCCCTCGGCGGCGGATGGCCGCTGACGCCGAGCCAGTTCGTCCAGTCGTACATCCGCATCGCGTACGGCGGCGGGCTGGTCGACGTCGCCGGATATCTGTTCTGGTTCTACACGATCAGTTACTACACCCTGCTGTTCAACCTGCTCCCGATCTTTCCGATGGACGGCGGCCAGCTGCTCCAGTCGATCCTGTGGAAGCCGCTCGGCTACTACAAGTCGATGATGATCGCCCTGACCGCCGGGCTGTTCGGCGGGGTGCTGCTGATGATGGTCGGGCTGGCCACGCTCGGGGCGGTCGGCGGCGGGACGCTGATGATGTGCATCGGGCTCATGTGCGTGATGAACAGTTACCAGTTCCGGACCGCGATGCGGGCCGAGGGCCCGTGGGCATTTTCTGACCGCGACGAGCCGGACCGGGCAGCTTGGTTCGGGAGCGGGGACTTCGCCGGCGGCGGGTACGCCAGCGGCGGCTACGGCGGCGGGCCGGGTGTCGCCCGGGCCGCCCGCAAGGCCCCGCGGCAGCCGAGCTGGCTCGCCC
>JAQGHJ010000588.1 GCA_028288905.1 Phycisphaerales bacterium
CTGGGCCGAGAGCCCGGCCGGCGGTCCGTTCGCCTCCGCCAGCGGCACGTACGACATGGCCGAGCACGTCCGCGGGTGGTACGCCGCCACCGTCGCCCTGGTCGGACTGGCCGTGTGGACGGCCGGGGCGCGGTGGGTGGCCCGGCGATTCGGGGCGGGCGGGCGGCGGACGAAGTCGGCGTGAACGCGGACGGCCGTCAGGCCGGGCGGTACAGCGTGATCGGGAGGTGCGCGGCGTACCGCGCGAAGTCTTGATCGGTGGTGAATATCGGAAGGCGGTCGAGCAGGGAGGCGGCGCAGATCAGGAAGTCCGTGCCCGACCCCTGAATGCCCTTCGCCCGACAGGCGTTGAACGACTCGGCCGCGACCTCGTGGTGAGTCGCGGTCAGCGGGTACTCCGGCAGCGTGCGCAGTTCGTCCCGCAAGGTCCGGAACCGCTGCGGGTCGCGCACGCCGGACAGCACCTCCTGCCGAACGGGGTTCAACAACGCCGCCCGGTCGTCACGAAGAAGGGCGACCAAGGCCTCGACCTCGGGCGCGTCCGGGCGGTGGCGGCGCAGGGCCAACGACCACACCGACGCGTCGACGACCACGTTCACTTGCCGCCCTCGGTCTTGCGACGGGCCTTGAGAGTGCTGAACTTCCGCTGCTCTTTGTAGTCGTAGGTCGGGTCGTAATCGATGGTCCCGAACAGCGCGATCAGCCCTTCGACCTCCCGCTTCCGCACGAACTCGGCAAGCGCGTCGTTCACGGTTTCCCGCTTCGTCTTGCCGCCGCCCAACTTGACGGCCTTTTTGAGCAGGTCGGTATCGATGTGCAGGTTCGTCGCCATACCCACACACTACGCCACACACCCGGTGCCGACAACCGGTCCGGGGCGCCCGCCCACCCCGCTGCCCGTCACATCACCCGGTCCGCCAGCGGCTCCCCCCGGTCGTGCCGCCGGAGGTTGGCCAGGAAGTGCTCGGCCAGCCGGTCGAACTCGTCGGCGTGCCCGCCGGCCGTGTGCGGGGTGACCCAGCAGTTCGGGGCCGCCCACAGCGGGTGGTCGGGCGGCAGCGGCTCGGGGTCGGTGACGTCGAGGTACGCCCCGGCGAGCCGGCCGCCCTCGAGGGCCGCGATCAGGGCCGGCTGGTCGACGGTCGTGCCCCGCCCGATGTTGTAGAACGTCGCGCCCGCCTTCATCCGGGCGAACCGGGCGGCCGAGAAGTACCCGTCGGTGGCGGGGGACCCGGGCAGGACGTCAAACACGTGGTCGGCGGCGGCCAAGTGGGCGTCGGCGTCCTCCGTCGGCACGGTGCGGATCGTCTCGTCGCCCTTGACGGTCCGGCGGACCCCGACGAGGTCCATGCCGAATGGCCCGAGCAACTCGGCCAGCCGGCGGGCGATCGCCCCGTACCCGTACAGGATCGCCGACTGCCCGGCCAGGAGCCGGCAGTTGGCCCGGTGGAACGCCGGCCGCCATGCCCGGTCCCGCACCTGCTCGGCCGCCATCGCCGGGAGCTGGCGGGCAAGGGCGAGCATGAACGCGAACGCGTGCTCGGCGCACGGCTCGGAATAGACGCTTGAGCTGTTCGTCAGCCGCCCGCCGCGGGCCGCCAGCGCCGCCCGGACGGCGGCCGTATCGTACCGGGTGTACCCGGCCGTCGTCAGGTGGACCCACTTGACCCGGGGCGTGTCGACCACCTGTTGCGGGTCAGGCTGGCCGAACGCGACGTCGGCGTCGGCCAGCAGGGGGTCGGGCTCGCCGGGGGCGAGGTTCGACGCCCGGGCGAGCGGCGAGACGACGAGCCGGTGCGGCCCGACGCCGCGGGCCAGGGCGGCGGTGGCCGACTCGGGAAACGAGGCGTTGCAGTAGATCGTCAGGGGCGTCGTGGGCATGGTGGGGCGGGGCTGCTGGGGGATGCCGGCGGAATCCGGGCCGTGCGAACGCCCGACGCTCGGGCGGGCCGCCCAAGGTTGGAAGTCCGGTCGCTGGAGCGACCGAGGGGCGGGCCGCCCGCAAGTCGCACCGTCATAGCGAACGGGCGGGCCGGACGGAAGTGGGCGTGCCGGCGGAGGTCGTCGCGGCCGGGCGAGCGGCGCAAAACCGCGTCCCGATGTCGTTGACAAGGCTTGGAGTTGACTTATACTTCTCGCCCTTCCCCGCTCCCCGTGCGCGGCTCCATAGGGGTCATTTACGGCCGGCGGGGGACGCCGAATGCTGCCATAGCTCAGTGGTAGAGCGCCACCTTGGTAAGGTGGAGGTCCAGGGTTCAAGCCCCTGTGGCAGCTTCGCACGGAACCGATCGAAGGGCGGCCGATCGAGGTCGGCGGACCGGCCGGCGCCACGGGCGCCGGTCGTGGCCGCGACGACTGGGCCGGGCCCGACGAACGCCAGTCGGGGGTCGGCGAACGCGTCTTACGAGACGCAATGCGTCTTACCGGACGCCCGCGTCGCGGTGCCGCGACACGACAACTTGTTCAGTCGAGCGGGGCGCTGAGCCCCGCCGCAGAGAGCTGGAGGATCCCATGGCTAAGGCCGTATTCGAGCGTAAGAAGCCTCACGTGAACGTCGGCACGATCGGTCACATCGACCACGGCAAGACGACCTTGACGGCGGCCCTGTCGGCGCGGTCGCAGGCCAAGTACGGCACGACCGCGAAGAACTACAAGGACATCGCCAAGGGCGGGATCGACCGCGACTCGACGAAGACGGTGACGATCGCCGCCGCCCACGTCGAGTACGAGTCGGACACCCGGCACTACGCCCACGTGGACTGCCCGGGCCACGCGGACTACATCAAGAACATGATCACCGGTGCCGCCCAGATGGACGGCGCGATCCTGGTCGTGTCGGCCGCCGACGGCCCGATGCCGCAGACCCGCGAGCACATCCTGCTCGCCCGCCAGGTCGGCGTGCCGAAGATCGTCGTGTTCCTCAACAAGATCGACCTCGTCGACGACCCGGAGCTGCTGGAGCTCGTCGAGATGGAGGTCCGGGAGCTGCTGAGCAAGTACGGGTTCCCGGGCGACGACACCCCGATCATCAAGGGGTCGAGCAAGCCGGCGCTGGACAACCCGAAGGACGACGTCGCGACGAAGCCGATCGACGAGCTCGTCAAGTCGCTGGACGACTACGTCCCGATCCCGCAGCGGGAGATCGACAAGCCGTTCCTGATGCCGGTCGAGGACGTGTTCTCGATCAAGGGCCGGGGCACGGTGGCGACGGGCCGGATCGAGCGCGGCAAGGCGAAGGTTGGCGACCCGGCCGAGATCGTCGGGTTCAAGCCGAATAAGATCACGACGATCACCGGGATCGAGCAGTTCCAGAAGACGCTGGACGAGGGCATTGCCGGCGACAACGTCGGCGTCCTGCTCCGCGGCGTCGAGAAGGAAGACATCGAGCGCGGGCAGGTCATCTGCGCCCCCAAGAGCATCACGCCCCACAAGAAGTTCCAGGGCGAGGTGTACATCCTGACGAAGGATGAGGGCGGCCGGCACACGCCGTTCTTCAGCGGCTACCGCCCGCAGTTCTACTTCCGGACGACGGACGTGACCGGGTCGGCCAAGCTGCTCGGCGGGGCCGAGATGTGCATGCCGGGCGACAACGTGACGATCGAGGTCGAACTCCAGGCCCCGATCGCCATGGAGGAGAAGCTCCGGTTCGCCATCCGCGAGGGCGGCAAGACCGTCGGGTCGGGCGTCGTCACGAAGATCCTGGAGTAACAGCAGGCAGTAGTAGGCCGTAGGCAGTAAGAGCCGCGGGCGGGACGCCTGTCCCGCCCGCGGCCGTCCGCCGCCGCCTTTCCCGAGGAGACCATCATGGCTAAGCTGAACCGCGAGATGGTGTGGCTCCAGTGCACCGAGACCGGTGACCTGAACTACCGCACCGAGATCAAGGTGGCCGGCGGCGTGCAGAAGATCGAGCTGAAGAAGTACTGCCCCCGCCTCCGCCGACACACGCTTCACAAGGTGAAGCGGAAGTGAGTAGGCAGTAGGCGGTAGGCAGAGAAGAACAGGACATGCGTCCTCCTCCTTCACTGCCCTCCGCCTACTCCGCTACGCCGGTAGCTCAATTGGCAGAGCAGCCGTCTCCAAAGCGGCAGGTTGCAGGTTCGATTCCTGCCCGGCGTGTCGAGGGTTACGATCCGGCGTCGCGACCGACGTCGGGCGGAACGATCGGACGGATTTTTCAGACGGGGCGTCGCCCGACGGGCGACGCCCCGTTCGCCAAGTGTGGCGCGGCGTCGGCTCGGTCCGATACCGACGCCGTGCGCGGCGGGGTCGCGAGCCGCCGGCCGGACCGGCGGGGTGACGAGGTATGGCTTCCGTGACCAAGGACAACCAGGATCAGGCCGACGCCGCCGACCGTGACGACGAAACGCCGATCGGCGGGTCGTCGGGCGCCAAGCCGGGCCCGGACAAGGACGACGTCCGCTCGCTGGACAACGCCCGGGCGACCGGTCCCCGCGGCGGCGGGTTCTTCACGATCTACAAGAAGGGCCAGGGGTACTGGGTCCGGATGGGCACCCTGTTCGGGGTCGGGCTCGTCCTGTTCATGCTCGCCTACACCCTGTACGCCCAGGTCCCGTCGTTCTTCTTCGGGACCGACCCGGCCGGGCAACAGACCGGCAAGCGGGTCGGCATCGGGCTGGCGGTCGGGTTCCTCGTCGTCGTCGGGCTGACGGCCCTGTGGCTGATGAACAAGCCGCGGAACGTCGAGTTCCTGATCGCGACCGACAGTGAAATGAAGAAGGTGAACTGGACGAGCCGCAAGGAGCTGATCGGCTCCTCGAAGGTCGTCATCCTGTTCATGTTCTTCATCTCGGCCTACCTGTTCCTGAACGACCTGATCTTCGGGTGGCTGATGTACGGCATCCACGTGTTGAAGCTGCCCCCGCCGCCCTTCAAATAACCGTCCTGGCGGTAGCCGCCGCGGCTCCTTCAGGGCCCGGCCGGCCGCCGCCGGCTCACCGACGGCCTCCCCGCCGACGTGACTCCCTTCCGAACCGGTTTGACCCCATGCAATTCTTCGTCCTGCGTGTCGCCAGCAACAAGGAAGACCGGGTCCGTGACGCCCTCGACCGGAAGGTGAAGATCGAAGGGCTCGAGGCCCACGTCGGCCGGATCCTCGTCCCGACCGAGCGGGTCCGCGTCCACAAGCAGGGCGTCCGCAAGGAGAGCGACCGCAAGCTCTACCCGGGCTACGTGTTCGTCGAGCTGGAGCTGGACAAGGAAGGGCGGATCCCGGAGAAGGTCTGGTTCACGATCAAGGAGACCGAGGGAGTCGGCGACTTCATCGGGTCCAACGGCAAGCCGACCGCGATGAGCGTCAAGGACCAGGACCGGATGATCGAGGAGGCCGAGAAGAAGGACGACCCGACCACCCCGGTCGAGGCGTTCAAGAAGGGCGAGAAGGTCAAGGTCACGAACGGCCCGTTCGAGAACTTCGAGGGCGAGGTCGACGAGGTGTTCGGCGAGCAGGGCAAGGTCCGGATCGTCACCACCATCTTCGGCCGCCCGACCCCGCTCGAGCTCGAGTACTGGCAGATCGAGAAGCCGTGAACGAGTCAGTGGTCAGTCGTCCGTAGTCAGAAGTGGAAGACGCTCTGGATGGCCGAGCAAATCGGCGAACCGACGGCTTCCCACTACTGACTACGGGCGACTGACCACTGACCTCCGCCCAGGCCTTGTCAAGGCCGGCGGGCGCTGGTATCTTCCTCGCCCCTTTTGCGTCGGACTCGGTGCCGGGTTTGAGACGCGCGGGCGCGCCGCACGAATACGCCGTAGAAAGCCGAGTCGACCGCCATGGCCAAAGCCAAGAAAGAGATCACCGTCCAGTTCAAGCTGCAGGCCCCGGGCGGGACGGCCACGCCGGCCCCGCCGATCGGGCCGGCACTCGGGCAGCACGGCGTGAACCCCGGGCAGTTCATCCAGCAGTTCAACGCCGCCTCGGCCCACCTCAAGGGCAAGGTCATCGGCGTGCTCGTGACGGTCTACAAGGACCGCACGTTCAGCTTCGAGCTCAAGAGCCCGCCGGCCAGCGTCCTGCTGAAGGACTTCGTCAAGGCCGAGAAGGGCTCCGGCGAGCCGAACAAGAACAAGATCGGCAAGATCACCATGGCCGACTGCATCAAGCTGGCCAAGGAGAAGGGCGGCGACCTGAACGCGTTCGACGAAGCCGCTGCCGGCAAGGTGATCGCCGGGACGGCGCGGTCGATGGGCATCACTGTGGAAGGGTGAGTGGCGAGGGGTGGCCGGACATCGAAGGGCTGCAATGATCCCAGCGATACGAAAGCGGCTCCGGCCGGTCAAGCGCGCTTTCTGGCGGATAGTCAGGTCCGAGCCCCTCGGCCGTGAGCTCGTTGCCCGAACGTACCTGACCGGAGCCGGCGTGGAGATCGGGGCGTTGCACAACCCACTCCGCGTCCCCCGCCAGGCCCGGGTGTCGTACGTCGACCGGATGTCCACGGCCGCCTTGCGCGAACATTACCCCGAATTAGCCGGCCAAGATCTGGTGACGGTTGACATCATCGACAACGGCGAAAACCTGGCGACGCTCGCCCCGGCGTCCCAGGACTTCGTGATCGCGAACCACTTTCTGGAACACTGCCAAGACCCGATCGGCAGCCTTGGGAACATGCTCCGGGTGGTGCGGCCCGGCGGCACGATCTACATGGCTGTCCCGGACAAGCGGTTCACGTTCGACGTCGACCGAGAGGTAACGTCTCTGGACCACCTGCTGGCCGACCACGAGCGTGGGCCGGCCGCGACCCGGCGGCAACATTTTGCTGAGTGGGTTCGGTTCGTCAGCCGCTTGGAGGGGCCGGCCGCCGAGGCCGAGCTGGACCGGCTGTCGGTCATGGACTACAGCATACATTACCACGTGTGGGACTTCCCAGCGTTCCTGGGGTTCCTGACCGCGGTCCGGGAGCGGCTCGGCTTCGAGATCGAACTGACCATGCGGAACGGGCAGGAGATCCTAAACGTGCTACGGAAGCCCGCCAGCCGGCCTGACCCCGCGTGACCGGCGGCGGGCGCGGCCGGAGTCGTGAAAAGTGAATCGATGGCCGAACCACGGGCCTTAAAAGTGGGAGCTTTCGACGGGCGGCTAACCAGCCCGTTGCCGGAGCGATCCAACACATGGCAGAAGTCGTCGCGAAGCGTTCCAAGCGTTATAAGGAATCGACTAAGACCGCCGTCCAGCAGGCCGTTCAGCTGGACCAGGCGATCGACGTCGTCAAGTCGTTCAAGCCCACCAAGTTTGACCAGTCGGTCGAGTTGATCTTCAATCTCGGGATCGACGCCAAGCAGGCGGACCAGATCGTCCGCGGGTCGGTGTCGCTGCCGCACGGCATCGGCAAGAGCAAGCGGGTCATCTGCTTCTGCCCGGAGCACCTGAAGATCGCTGCGATGAACGCCGGCGCGCTCAAGGCCGGCGGGCAGGAGCTGGTCGCCGAGGTCGAGAAGGACAACTTCACCGACTTCGACGTCGCGATCGCCACCCCGGACATGATGCGGTTCGTCGGCCGGCTCGGTAAGGTGCTCGGCCCCAAGGGCCTGATGCCTTCCCCGAAGGCGGGGACCGTGACCGTCGACGTCGGGACGGCCGTCCGTGAATACGCCGCCGGTAAGGTCGAGTTCCGGAACGATGCCGGCGGGAACCTCCACACCGTCGTCGGCAAGGTCAGCTTCGAGAAGAACCAGCTGGCCGAGAACGTGACCGCCATGATCGCGCAGGTCCGCCGGCTCAAGCCGCAGACCAGCAAGGGCGCGTACCTGAAGAAGGTCGTGCTGAAGGCGACCATGAGCCCGGCCGTCCAACTCGTCATCGCTTAAAGACGGTCCTTTGTCCTTGGTCCTTCGTCGTTCGCGGGTTAGCCGGCGAACGACGGGGTGCCACGAGGGACAAATGACAACTGACAAAGGACCCATCCAATGAGCAAGTACGTTAAGAACCTGATCACCCAGGACCTGACCAAGCGGTTCGAGGGGATCGACGCCGTCGGGGTGATCAACCCCCGCGGCGTCGACGCGACGAAGACGAACCAGCTCCGCCGCCGCCTCCGCGCCAAGGGCCTGCGGATGACGGTCGTGAAGAACAGCTTGGCCCGCCGGGCCGTCGAGGGGTCGAAGCTGACCGGCTTCGACAAGCTGCTCGACGGGGCGAGCGCGGTCGTGTACGGCAAGGACGCGAGCATCTCCGCCCTCGCCCGGCTGCTGCTGGACGAGAAGAAGGAGAACGACAAGATCGAGCTCCGCGGCATCTTCTTCGACGGCGAGGCGTACGCCGGCGACGAGGGCGTGAAGACGATCAGCACGATGCCGACGCGGGAGGAGGCGATCTCGAACATCGTCGCCGCCCTGCTCGGGCCGGGCAAGAAGCTGGCCGCCGCCCTCAAGGGCCCCGGCGGCACGCTCGGCGCCGTCCTTAAGACGATCGAGGACAAGGCGAAGGAGCGGGGCGACGCCGCCCCCGAGGCCGACGCCGCCCCGGCCGCGGAAG
>JAQGHJ010000615.1 GCA_028288905.1 Phycisphaerales bacterium
GCCGCGCCGGCCGCACCGTCGCCGGCGGCGACGGCCGTTCCGTTGACCAAGACGCAGCTCGATTTCTTCGAGGCAAAGGTCCGGCCGGTGCTCGTCGCCAACTGCTACAAGTGCCACGCCGCCGAGAACGGCAAGGCCAAGGGCGGGCTCGTGCTCGACACCCGCGAGGGGTGGCTCAAGGGCGGGGAGAATGGGGCGGCCCTCGTCGCCGGCGACCCGGACAAGAGCCTGCTGGTGAAGGCGATCTCGTACGCCGACGCCGACCTGCAGATGCCGCCGAACGGGAACAAGCTGACGCCCGCGGAGATCGCGGACCTGACAGCGTGGGTTAAGATGGGCGCGCCCGACCCCCGTACGGCCGGCGCCGGCGGGGCGAAGCTGACCGGGCTGACCGATACGGCCAAGCACCACTGGGCGTTCCAGCCGGTGAAGCCGGTCGACCCGCCGGCCGTGAAGAACGCCGGCTGGGCGAAGACGCCGGTCGACGCGTTCGTGCTGGCGAAGCTGGAGGCGGCCGGCATGGCCCCGTCGCGGCCGGCCGCCCGCGAGGCGCTCATCCGCCGGGCCAGCTACGACCTGACCGGGCTCCCGCCGACGCCGGAAGAGGTCCACGCGTTCCAGATCGACCAGTCGCCGACCGCGTTCGAGAAGGTGGTCGACCGGCTGCTGGCCAGCCCGGCATACGGCGAGCGGTGGGGCCGGTTCTGGCTCGACTCCGCCCGGTACTCCGACACGACCGGCATCGAGAACCTGAACAAGGGCGGAGACTACCGGTATGCCTACGCCTGGACGTACCGCGACTACGTGATCAACGCGTTCAACGCCGACAAGCCGTACGACGTGTTCCTGAAGGAACAGGTGGCGGCCGACCTGCTGCCGTCGGCCAAGACCGATCCGTCCACCCTCACCGGGCTCGGGTTCATCACGGTCGGCAAGCGGTTCCAGAACCCGAACGACCAGATCGACGAGCGGATCGACGCGCTGACGAAGTCGACGATGGCCCTGACCGTGGCGTGCGCCCGGTGCCACGACCACAAGTTCGACCCGATCCCGACGGCCGACTACTACTCGCTGCACGGCGTGTTCAACTCGCTCGTCGAACCGGACGAGAAGCCGGTCGTCGGCAGCACCCCCGACCCGGTCGCCTACGCCGACTACCAGAAGCAGCTGGCCGCGATCGAGGGCCGGAACCAGGACCAGTACTACAAGGTGGTCGAGCAGAACACGGCCGAGTTTTACCGAAAGGCGTCGGCGTACCTGCAGACGGGACTGCACGCCCGCAAGGGCAACTCGCCGGAGTCGCTCAAGGCCCGCAACGCACTGATCGCCGAGCACAAGCTGGACCGGGACCTGTTCCAGTCGACGACACTCCGGCCGCGGAAGGACGACGAGCTGTTCCTGCCGCTGATGGCGTTCGCCGAACTCGAGCCGGCCGATCTGCCGGGTAAGGCGAAGGAAGTTCTCGACGCCGTCGCCGCCGGCCCCGAGGCGTCGGGCAGGCCAGGCCGCGGCGGGGCGAAGGGCGACCGGCGGGGCAACCTGCAACTGGCGGTGAACCGCCTGAAGACGACGGCCGTCAATCCGCTCATCGTCGCCGCGTTCAAGGACGTGAAGCCCGAGCAGATCAAGACGGTCGCCGACGCCGCCGACGTCTACGCGAAGCTGTTCGCGTCCGTCGCCGGCCGCCACGCCGCCTTCGTCAAGGCGAACCGCGAGGCGAAGGCCGGCCCCGTCACCGGTTTCGCCGACGACGAGCGACCGCTGCTCAACTACCCGTTCGCCGTTCACCCGGCCTCGGACCTCAACACCGAGGGCCTGCGGGACGCGATCGCCGAGCTGCGCCTGCAGAACGGCGGGTTCCAGAAGTTCAACGGGCTGGCGGCCGTCAACGAGCTGCAGATGACGCACCCGGGCTCGCCGGCCCGGGCGATGGTGATCAACGACGCCCCGACCCCGCGGAACTCGCCGGTGTTCATCCGCGGCGAGGCCCAGAACCGCGGGCCGGTCGTCCCCCGGCAGTTCCTGGAGATCGTCGCCGGCAAGGACCGCAAGCCGTTCACGAAGGGGTCGGGCCGGCTCGAGCTGGCCGAGGCCCTGGCCAGCCCGGCCAACCCGCTGACGGCCCGTGTGGCCGTCAACCGGATCTGGATGCACCACTTCGGCGACGGCATCGTCCGCACCGTCGACGACATGGGCGTGATGTGCGACCCGCCCAGCCACCCCGAGCTGCTCGACTACCTCGCCGGTCAATTCGTCGCCGACGGGTGGTCGGTGAAGAAGATGCACAAGCTGGTGATGCTGTCGGCGGCCTACCAGCAGAGCAGCGATACGAACGTCGCGTACGCCCAGAAAGACCCGGGCAACCGGCTGCTGTGGCGGGCGAACCTCCGCCGGCTCGACTTCGAGGCCGTCCGGGACACGATGCTGCTGTTCACCGGCAAGCTCGACCGGACGATCGGCGGCAAGCCGGTCAACCTGACCGACGAGCCCTACAGCTACCGGCGGAGCGTGTACGGGTACATCGACCGTGGCGGGGTGCCGGAGCTGATGCAGCAGTTCGACTTCGCCGACCCGGACATGGCCAACAGCAAGCGGACGACGACGATCGTCCCGCAGCAGGCCCTGTTCTTCATGAACAGCCCGATGTCGGTAGACGTGGCCCGGAAGGTGACGAGCCGCGAGGAGTTCGCCACGGCCGCCGACGACGTTGGCCGGGTCAAGGCGCTGTACGAGGTGCTGTTCCAGCGGGCCCCGAAGGCGACCGAGGTGCAACTGGCCCGGGCGTTCGTGTCGGCCGCGATGGCGACCGAGCCGGAGCAAGCGTCGAAAGCCGCAAAGAAGGCCGCCCAGCCGAGGGTCGTCGAGAACAAGGTCGGCAAGGGGAACCAGAAGGCCGCGATCAAGAACAGCGGCACCATGGTCGACCGCCGGCCGCTAAACGCCTGGGAGCAGTACGCCCAGGCGCTGCTGATGGCCAACGAGGTCGTGTACGTGAATTGAGGCGGACCGGGAATAATGCCCGGGGCCGGACCGTTGGGGGTGGAAAGTGCTGCTGCGCGGGGCGAGGCTCGAAAGGGGGCCTCGCCCCTTCTTCGTTGGGTGATAGAGACCAGCAGGCGGCCGCAGCCCAAAGTAGCGTTCGGGCGAGGTCGGTCGGCGGCGGACGACGGCTCCTCCCTCTCCCTCCCCCTCCAGGAGAGGGCGGGGGTGAGGGGGGCCAGCAGTTGAGGCGGCTCCGAACTCGCCAGCGTAGGGCGGCGAGTCCGAAACGGGCTGGACCCGCCGGCCCCC
>JAQGHJ010000674.1 GCA_028288905.1 Phycisphaerales bacterium
CGCGTCGTCCCCGTACGCGAACACCCCGGCCGGCCGGCCGGGCAGCCCGCTGGCCCGCCAGTTCCCGATTCGCCCGGCGAACGTGTGCCCGGCGTACAGCATCACCCGATCCCCGCCCGCCGGCCGCACGAGCGCCATCGCCCGCGCCAGAGACCGCACCGGCCGAGCAGGGGTGTCGCCCGCGTTCCCGTCGTCCCCGTCCGCCCGCACGAACACCTGCCGGGCCCCGTCCGCCAGGGGGAACGCCGTCCACCCGCCCGACGAGGCGGGCGGCGGCAAGGGCGGGACCGTCGGCGACGGGACGGCCACGGTGAACGACACGTCAACCGCATTGCCAACCCGCCCGCCCGGGGCATGGTACGGCGTGACCCGCAGCCGGTGCGGCCCCGGCGTCAGGCCGGCCCACGGGTTCAGCCGCCCGCCGGCCCCGTCCCCGCCGACGCTGTACGGCGGGGTGGTCTCCTGCTTGACCACCACCCCGTCGAACTCGAACACGAGCGTGCACGGCTGCCCCGACACCTCGGCCGCAATCGTCGCCCCGGGCGGCAGGGCCGCGGCCGCATTCGCGCCGCCGAGCACCGCCCCGTCCGCCAGCGGCGGCCCGACTGCCGCCCCGGTCGTCGGGTCGACCACGACCAAACGTGTGACGGCCGGCACCGGCGGGTACCGCCGCAGCACGTCTTGCTTGGCCGCGTCGAGTGCGGCGACGGATAGCGGGAACGCGGCATATGCAGGTGCGAACAGGGCGTCGATGTCAGCAGCCATGGAGGACCTCCGGTGGGGGACGGACGTGGCCGGCGGCAGCCGGCGGAGGGGCGATGGGTGGGGTCGAGCGTCGAGTCGGTTCGAGCGGTTCCCGTGTTCGCGTGACGTCGCTACGCCAACTCGGGAACCGCTCTGGAGCGGAGGCGTGAACATCGGCCAGCGCGAGGGAGAGCCGGGTGTAGACCGAGCAGGCCCGCCACGGCGAATGTGGCCGTGGACGCCGTCACGGCGGATGCGGCCGAGCGTGGTGCGTTGAAACGCCGTCGGCCGTCTCGACCGCCAAACTGGTCGGCGACCCATCGCCGTGTCGGCGTGAGCCTATCCGTAGGGCCGGCTGTGCCGGCCGCGGGACCGGGGGCGTAAGATGAGGGTAGATCACCGCCGGGACGGCAGTGACGAGAAACACCACCCGCCGAAGTCGCTACGATGTGACATGGGCTTCCAGCCCATGCGTGCCCCGCCGGCGGCTCCGAGCCACCGGCTGCCGAGCATTTTTACTTTCGACCCGCACGACGGCCTTGCCCGTCAGTAGCAGACGAACGAAACGGCGGGCTTCACGATCAGTTTGACGACGATTTCGGCCGGCATGGTTCTTCGCGGCAACGCGTTGACCATTATCGGCGGCGGACAAATCGCGACAACGAATTAATCCGCCGCAGGCGGTCAGGGCGTGGGCCCGCGCGACGCCACCGGCGGCGGTGGGGCACCTGTCGCGCGGGCCGGGGTTGTCGCCACGACCGCTCCGCCCGCCCCGGCCGTCCACGTCACGCCCGAGATCGCGAGCGGGGCGAACACCCGCCGCTCCACGGCGAATGGGACCCCGTGCTTGGCCAGCGCTCCGGCCGCGGGCCCGTCGGCGGGCGTGGCCAGCGTGCCGTCGTCACGGACCTCGACCGGGGCGTGCAGGTTCCCAAGTTCCAGCGCGGCCACCGCCGCCTCCGCTGCCGACCGCGGGCGGGCGACGAGCAGATCGCACGGCACCACCCGCACGACCAGCAGCAGGTCCGGCCGGTCGGCCAGCACGTCCCCGTCCCGGAGCACGGTCCCGAGCCGCAGCACGACCCGCACCGGCCGGCCGCCGCGGGTGACCTTGGCGTGCGCCCGGCGGTGGCACTCGTCCCATTGCAGGTCGAGGACGTCGAGTCGCCCGGCCTCGGCCGCCCCGGACGTAGCGGCTGCCGCCGCCGCGTCGTGCCGCCCGAGGACCCGGTCAACCAGCACGGCTCGCCCCCGCTGCCGCGGTTTCCGCCGCGGTACCGGCCGCACCCTCGAGCCCGGCAGTCGCCGGACCCACGCCGTCCGCGCCCGCCCGCCGGGCCGCGACGCGGTCGGCCAGGAACGCGAGGAACCCGTCCATCCCCGTCCCGGTCTTGGCCGACACCTCGAACACCCGCATCCCCGGCCGCACCGAGTCGATCGCCGCCAGGGCGGCCGCCCGGTCGAACCCGACGGCGTCGGCGATGTCGGTCTTCGTCACCACCGCCACGTCGGCCGTGTTGAAGATCGTCGGGTACTTCAGCGGCTTGTCCTCCCCCTCGGTGGTGCTGAGCAGCACGAGCCGCAGGTCCTCGCCGAGGTCGAAGCTGGCCGGGCAGACGAGGTTCCCGACGTTCTCGACGAACAGGTGGTCGAGGGCGGCCAGGTCCCAGTCGCCCAGCGCCCGCTCGACCATGTCGGCCTCGAGGTGGCAGACGGTGCCGGTCACGATCTGGCGGACCGGGGCGCCGCTCTCTGCCAGCCGCCGGGCGTCGTTCTCGGTCGCCAGATCGCCGACCAACGCGGCCACGCGCTCGGCCGCCCCGACGCGGCGGAGGACCTCGCGGAGGAACGTCGTCTTGCCCGCCCCCGGGCTCGACACGAGGCTCGTGACAAATACGCCGGCCGACCGGAAGCGGTCGCGGAGGCCGCGGGCGGTCACGTCGTTCTGCTTCAGGATGCGGGTGCGGACCTCGAGGATCCGCGGCGGGGCCGGGCCAGTCGGGCCGGGGGCGGCCGGGTTCGTCGTCTCTGCGGGCATCGTCATGGTCATGGGGACGGTTCCTCTGGGTCGAACACCTCGATCGAGACCAGTTCCAGCTCCCGGCCGCCGACCACGTCGGGCGTCGGTCCGCCACACGTCGGGCAGCGTAGCCGCTGGGGGGACGGCACGACCACGTCGGCCGCGCAGGCCGGGCAGCGGCCGACGAGCGGCGCTTCGTCGATCGCCAGCGTCGCCCCGCGCGCGGCGGCCGACCGCCCGGCCGCGACCGGGAACGCCGACGCCAGGGCGGCCGGCACGACGCCGGACAGCGGGCCGACCCGCACGACAACCCGGCCGACTCGGGGGCGGGGGGCGCCGCCCTGACCGCCCGCATCGCCGGCACCGCCCGGTGCCGACTGGGCGATCAACTCATCCTCGATCAGCTCGACGAGGCTCTGGGCGATGGACAGCTCGTGCATGCGATTCCGAGGTCACGATCGGGCGCCACCCTGAAGAGAACCGGTGCGTCGACCGCGCTCCGCTCCCGTCGCACGCCCCAGTGCGGCTTTCCCCCGCGAGGCACCCTCCCCGCTTAGCGGTCGGACCGCAGGTCCACCCTCGCGGGGGGCGACGCGCTTCGTATTCCCGACTCCACCGCGCGACGGTGGACCTGCGGCGCGACCGCTAAACGGGGCATTGCGTGTCTGTCCCCATCGGTGCCCGAGGTACTCGCTCCACGGAGAGAGGAGCGCGACCCGCCCTCATTGTACACTGGTCCGCGGAATGCTCGACGCCGCCCCGACGCCGCCCGCCGACACCGCCGCCGCGGATTGGTTGCTGTGGCAGTTGGTCGACTCGGCTTTTCCGACCGGCGGGTTCGCCCACTCTGGCGGCGTCGAGGCGGCGTGGCAGCACGGGCGGCTGCGGGACGGGGACGGGCTGTTCGCCGTCGCCGATGCGGCCGTGCGGGC
>JAQGHJ010000681.1 GCA_028288905.1 Phycisphaerales bacterium
TCAGCCCCTTCTCGACCAGGTGCCGGTCGTTGAGGTGGACCTGCGGGGGCAACAGTTCGACCGCCGTCACCCCGAGGCTCAGCAGGTGGTCGATGAACGACTCGGTCGCGACGCCGGCGTACGTTCCGCGGCGGTCCTCCGGCACGTCCGGGTGGTTGGCCGTCAGCCCCTTGACGTGGGCCTCGTAGATCAACGTCTTGTGCCACGGCGTGCGGGGCGGGCGGTCGTCGCCCCAGGTGAACGCGGTGTCGATCACGGCCGCCAGCGGGGCGAACGGGGCGCTGTCCCGGTCGTCGAACGTCAGGTCGGCGTCGGGGCCGGGGGTGCCGACCTTGTAGGCGAAAAGGGCGTCGTCCCACTTCACGTCCCGCCCGATCGCCTTGGCGTACGGGTCGAGCACGACCTTGTTCGGGTTGAACCGGTGCCCGTTCTTCGGGTCGTACGGGCCGTGCACCCGGAACCCGTACAGCTGCCCGGGCTCGACGTCGGGGAAGTACCCGTGCCAGACCATGTCCGTCCACTCGGGCAGCGTGATCCGCTGCGCCTCCTTGATGTCCCCGCGATCGTCGAACAGGCACAGCTCCACCTTCGTAGCGTGCTCGGAGAACAGCGTGAAGTTCACACCGACCCCGTCGAACGTCGCGCCCAACGGATACGGACGACCTGGCCAAACCCGCATAGCTGCTCCGGCTCCTTGGACCCCCGGGGCCGGTGGCGGAAGCCTGTCCACAAATTGGGACCGGCCGCCGGGGGTCTGCTACTGACGGCCGGGAGCCTATGGCCACGGGCGGGTCCCCGGGAACGTCCGAAATGCCTAGCCGGCCCCAAGCCTTTCCCGGGCCTCCCGCAGTCCTTAAGACGCCGGTGGCGCCCGCAACGCGCGGGACGGCCTACACTTCCGGACCCGCGGCAGGCGGCAGTTGTCCCCTCGTCGCCGCCCGGAGAGACGGGCCCGGGCGGGCGGGCGTCGTGAGCGCCAAGGAGTTGTTACAGGTGCAGAACGGCCGACAGAACACCGCGGACGATGCCCGTTCCAATTCCCCGCCCGTCCCGCGGCCCGTCGGGGTGGTGGAGGCGCTGGAGCGGCAGCTCGCCGCCGAGCGGGCCGCCCGCCAAGCGGTCGAGCGGCGGGACGCGGCCAAGGACGCACTGCTGTCGGCCGTTGCCCACGAGCTGGGCACCCCGCTGGCGGCCATCTCCGGGTGGGCCCAGCTGCTCCGCCGGGCCGGCACGGCGGCCGAGGTCGCCGAGGTCGCTGACGTGATCGACCGGAACGTCAAGGCCCAGGCCCGGCTGGTGCAGGACCTGCTCGACGTCGCCCGGATGCTGGCCGGCCGGGACCGGCTCACGCCCCGGCGGGTCGAGCTGAACGATCCGGTCGAGGCCGCGATCGACGAGGCCGTGCCCGCGGCGGTCGCCAAGGGCGTGCGGCTGCGGGCCGATGTCGAGCCGATGGCCGGCACGGTGTCCGGCGACCCGATCCGGCTCCAGCAAGTGGTCGGGTACCTGTTGTCCAACGCGGTCCGACACACTCCGGCCGGCGGGTGCGTGACGGTAGAGTTGACGGGCGGGCCGACCCACGTCGACCTCATCGTGACGGACACCGGCAACGGGTTCCGCGAGGACGAACTCCCGCACCTGTTCGACCGGTTCGCCCGCCCGACTGCCGGCGGCGGGGCGGCGGGCGGCGGACTTGGGGTCGGGCTGACGCTTGCGAAACACTGGGTCGACCTGCACGGCGGCACGATCGCGGCCGCCAGCGACGGCCCGGGGACCGGCGCGACGTTCACCTTCCGCCTACCGCTGGCCGTCGTGTTCAACCGCGGGGGCGACGAGGCGGTGGCGGCAGGCGGCGGGGCGGCGGCCGAAGACGGCCCGCCGCCCGACCTCGCCGGGCTGTCCGTCCTCGTCGTGGACGACCAGCAGGACGCGCTAATCTTCGTCCGCCGCGTGCTGGCCGACAGCGGCGCGGACGTGACGGCGGCCGATTCCATGGACGCCGCACTGGCCGCCCTCGACGACCGGCCGTTCGACCTGCTCGTGTCCGACATCTCGATGCCCGAGCACGACGGGTACGAGTTGATCCACCGCGTCCGGTCGCGGCCGCCGGCGAAAAACGGGTTGATCCGGGCCGTCGCGCTGACCGCCCTGACGCAGGAGCTCGACCTCCGCCGGTCCCTGGGTGCCGGGTACAACATGCACCTGAACAAGCCGGTGGACGCGGACGAACTGCTCCGTTGCGTGGGCCGGCTCGTGGAAACGAAGCTGGCGACGTAAAAGCTGGCGACATAGTCGCCGGCCGGGTCATCGCCGGGCGGCAGATCCACGTCGGCCCCCTAAGATCGTCATCGCCGAACATCGCCCCGCAGCCGCGTCGGATCACCGGCGTCCGGCCCCGACACGCGCCCTCGCCCTCCCGCAACGTCCGCCGTCCGCCGCGGTAAATTTGAAAAGTTCGGCTCGCTTGTGGAAGATGGCCGGCGTTCGGGTCGGCGCGGACTGGCGGTCCGGCGTCGCGCCCGCTTCACTTCTTGCATCCGGTTCGGCAGAGGAGACAGCATGACGATCGAGGCATCCCCGTTGCTCGGCCTACCGACCGTGGGCGGCGCGCCGCTCGCCGAGTCGAGTCGCCGCAGCCTGTTTATCGCCAGCTTCATGACGCTTATCGCGGCCGGGCTTGGCTTCGCCATCCGCGGGGCGATCATCGGCGATTGGGGGGCCCAGTTCGGATTCACCAAGAGCGACCTCGGGGCGATCAACGGGGTCGGGCTGGCGGGGCTCGGCATCACGATCGTCTTTTTTGCGTTTTTCGCGGATCTGGTCGGGTACCGCGCCCTACTGCTGCTGGCCTTCGCGCTGTTCGCGATCTCGGGCGTCGTGACGCTGTGCGCCGGGCCGGCCTTCAATAGCGGCGGGAAGAACGCCGCGTTCTATACGCTTTACGCCGGCACGTTCATCTTCGCGATCGGGCACGGGTGCATCGAGGCGGCCATTAACCCGCTGACGGCCACCCTGTACCCGAAGGAGAAGACCCACTACCTGAACATCCTGCACGCCGGGTGGCCGGGCGGGCTGATGCTCGGCGGCGTCCTGAACTACCTCCTGCACGGCAAGGAGGCCAAGCTCGTCTCGCTCCCGTGGCAGGTGTTGGCCGTCCTGTAC
>JAQGHJ010000691.1 GCA_028288905.1 Phycisphaerales bacterium
TTCTTCCAGAGCTGGTACGGCCGCCCGAACCTAGGCGGGTTCATGATCTGGGAGTGGCACCCGTACCCCGTCACCGGCGACGACCGCACGTACATCCCCAAGGGCAAGCCGGCGTTCGACGTGATGAAGACTTGGCTGGCGAAGGGCCCTTGGGAAGTGAAGTAGGGCGGAGAGTAGGCAGTACGCGGTAGGCAGTAGGCGGAGGGGAGGAACCGGGGAAGAGCCCCCGGGGACGTGCCCCGTCACCGCGAGCCGGCCGCCCGCCTCTTCTCCCTCGCCCCTTCCCGCCCTCCTCCTCTCCGCCTACCGCTTACTGCCTACCGCCTACTTCCCATGGAATACGTTCAAACCCGTTACCGTACGCACACCTGCGGACAGCTCCGCGCGACCGACGAGGGCAGCGAGGTCCGGCTGGCCGGGTGGGTGCACAACTACCGCGACCACGGGCAGCTCGTGCTCGTCGACCTCCGGGACCGGGACGGGCTGACGCAGGTCGTGTTCGACGTCGACCTGTGCGGCCCAGCCGCCCACGAGGAGGCCCGCAAGCTCCGGGGCGAGTGGGTGGTCAGCATCGCCGGCGTCGTCGTCGGCCGGGGGGCGGACGAGAAGGGCAAGAGCCGCGAGAACCCCAAGCTCGCCACCGGCAAGGTCGAGGTGCGGGTCAAGTCGCTGGAGGTGCTCTCCCAGAGCCCCACCCCGCCGTTCACCCCGGACGAGCACGAGACGGTGAACGAGGAGCGGCGGCTCCAGTACCGGTACCTCGACCTCCGCCGGGCCGAGATGCAGGAGACGCTCCGCACCCGGTACCGCACGACCAAGATCATGCGGGACTACCTCGGTGACCTGGGGTTCTGGGAGATCGAGACGCCGTTCCTGACCAAGAGCACGCCTGAGGGCGCGCGGGACTTCATCGTCCCCAGCCGGCTCCAGGTCGGCAGCTTCTACGCACTGCCGCAGAGCCCGCACCTGTTCAAGCAGCTGCTGATGGTCGGCGGGTGCGACAAGTACATGCAGATCGTCCGGTGCTTCCGGGACGAGGACCCGCGGGCCGACCGCCAGGCCGAGTTCACCCAGCTCGACGTCGAGATGTCGTTCGTCGACCGGGCCGACATCATCGGCGTCATGGAGGGCCTGCTCTCCCGGATCTGGAAGGAGGTCCTCGGCGTCGAGGTGCCGACCCCGATCCCGCACATCGACTACGACGAGGCGATGACGAAGTACGGGTCAGACCGGCCCGACCTGCGGTTCGGCATGCCGCTGCACGACATCACCGACCTGGCCCACTCGACCGAGTTCGGGGTGTTCAAGAACGCCCCGATGGTCAAGTGCATCGTCGTCCCCGGCGGCGGGAAGATGACCCGCAAGGAGACCGACGCCCTGGCCGAGTGGAGCAAGGCGTACGGCGGCCGGGGCGTGGCCGTAACGAAGGTGGTCAACCTCCAGCAGGCGGTGGCGGACAAGACGGTGCCGAGCGTCGAAGAGGCGATGAAGACCGGTGCGTTCGCCGCCGGGGCCGACGCGGCCGGCAGCCCGCTGCACCTCTACACCGGCGTGGCGAAGTTCGTCGCGTCGATCGCCGAAGGCATGGTGAGCCGGACCGGGGCCAAGCACGGCGACCTGCTCTGCTTCGTCGCCGACAAGCCCAAGGTCGTGCACAAGGTGCTCGGCGAGCTGCGGCTGAAGATGGCCCGCGACCTGAAGATGCCGGCGAGCACCGAGTTCGCGTGGGTGTGGGTCGTGAACTTCCCGGCGTTCGAGTACGACGAAGAGGAAGGAAGGTACGTCGCCACCCACCACCCGTTCACCGTCCCGCTCGACGAGGACCTGCCCAAGCTCAAGAGCGCCGACCGGGCCACGGTCGAGTCAATCAAGAGCAAGGCGTACGACATCGTGCTGAACGGGTACGAGGTCGGCGGCGGGAGCATCCGGATCCACCGGATGGACGTGCAGCAGGACGTGTTCTCGTTGCTCGGTGTCGACGCGGCCGCCCAGAAGCTGAAGTTCGGCTTCCTGCTCGACGCGCTGCAGTACGGCGCCCCGCCGCACGGCGGGATCGCGCTGGGGCTCGACCGGATCGTGATGCTGCTCCGCGGGATCACGAACATCCGGGACGTGATCGCGTTCCCGAAGAGCCAGAGCGGCGCCGACCTGATGAGCGGTGCCCCGAGCACGATCGACGACCGGCAGCTGCGGGACGCGCACGTGCGGGTCGTGTACCCGCCGCAGGCGACGCCGGCGGCGGCGGCAGGTGCCGCCGCTGGTGTCGGCGGGGCGGCGCCGGCAGGCAAGGCCCCGGCAGCCCCGAGCGGCGGGCCGAAGGTCGAGAAGTAGGTCTAATCCGCGGCCGCCGCCGGCCCCACGGATGTCATCCTGAGCGCAGCGAAGGACCCCTCGTCCACCGCGCGGCCGGATCAGCGGTACGAGGACAGAGGATTGGAAAGCGTGGCCTCCCGCCTAGACTCGGCGTGAAGGCCACCCCTTCCCATTCCATTCCCCCTAACCTGCTGGCCCGGTCGCGCGGTGGACGAGGGGTCCTTCGCTGCGCTCAGGATGACATCCGTGAGGCCGCGCGTCCGGGTGAGCGGGTACGCCGCGCGCTACGAACGACGCGTGCCGCGTGTCCGCGGTGGCGGCTGCCCTCGCCCCGCCCCTTCCATCCCTCTCCCTCACCGCTTCACCTTCATCACCCACAGCAGGTCGTCCCCGCCGGTCCGGTCGCGATTGCCGTCGAGGTTGCGCCCCTGGTTGTCAACGATGCCGGCGGCAGATAGGCGGGCGCGGTACTCGCCCTTGGCCCACTTGCTCGCGTCGTCGGCCGACAAGACGAACGTCGCCGTCCGCCGCCGGGCGTCGTACGTCACCGTCGCCCCGGCCGTGCTGACCGCTTGCCCGTCGGCCGTCGTCACCGACAGGTCGGAAAGGTCCACGCTCGCCCCCACGTCCCGGCTGAACCGCACCACCAGCCGCTGGACGCCTCGCTTGTTGACGACGGTGGCCGATTTCACGAACACGGCCGCGTTCCGCTTGCTGACCTTCGTGCCCTTGCCGCCGTGGTCGTCCTCGTCATCCGAGGAATCCGTGCCGGCGTCGTCTGGCGGGGTCTGCACCACCACCGGCGGCGGCGGCGACACCGGCACCTGGACCGGCGGCGGCGGGGCCACCGGCGGCGAGGCCGGCGGTTTGGTCGCCACCGGCGGCACGGCCGGCGGGGACGCCGGGGGCTTGGCCACCGGCGGCGGTGACACGACGGGCGGCGGCGACACCACCGGCGGGACGGACGCCGGCGGAGACACCGGGGTGGCGTTCAGCGCCTGCATCCCGAACCCGCCGCGGATGTAGTCCACTGCCGCCCCGCCGGTGTACCGCCCGTCGTAGTCCCCCCGCCGCTGGGCCCGGGCCTCGGTCAGGAACGTCGCGTCGGCCGCCGCCCCACCCAGGGCCTTGCCGTACGTCGCCACCGTCCGGGACGGGTCCGTCAGCCCGGCCGCCTTGGCGGTCGTCTCGGTCCGGCTGTCGGCCGACACGCCGGCGGCGTTGATCAACGTCGTCCCGCTCAGGTCGACGAACGCGTTCCCCTTCAGCGACACGTTGTTCAGCCGCTTGTACCCGCTCGACCCCGCCGCCATGCCCGGCCCGACGGCCAAGCCGCGGTTCCAGTCGTACACCACGTTGTCCTTGAACGTCAGGTCGTTCAGCCCGACCGCGTCGGTCGCGTACGTGCCCTCGCCGTACGTCAGCGAGATGGCCGCGAACCCGCCGGCCGTGTAGCTGGTGAACACGTTCTCCTTCACCACCGTCCCGCTGCCAGCCCGGACGTTGGCGATCTCCATCCCGATCCCGCGGGGGGCCCCGTTGATGTCCCGGCCGCCGACGAACACGTTCCCGCTCACCTCCCCGCTCACCCCGCCCTTCACCTGCACCCCGCCGCCGTTCACCACCCCGTACGACAGCCCGATCGGGTCGTTCAGGAACAGGTTCCCGACCACCACCCCGCCGCTGCGGGCCTGGAGGCCGTGGCTCGACGCGTTGGCGAACACGTTCCCCCGGGCGACCAGCCCGGACGTGTTCCCGGTCACGTACGCGTCGTGGTTGAAGATCGTCGGCACCGCCCCCGGGACGTTCGACGCCCACCCGTTGTGGTCGAACACGTTCTGCTCGAGCACCAGCCCCCGCACCCCGTCGGCGAACAGCCCCTGGGCGTGCAGCGTCGAGTTCCCGACGTCGTACGCGTCGACGATCGCCGACCGGCGGATCGTCACGTCGTGCATGTCCCCGTAGTACGGGTAGAAGTTGATGTTCGTCATGTACCGGGCGACCTTCACGTCCTCGATCAGGAGGTCGGTCCCGCCGGCCACCACGTTGATCCCGTAGGACAGGCTCGTCCGCTGGTACCCGGGGGTGCTGGGGTCTCGGCCGTCGGCCCAAAAGTGGACGCCGACGATCGCCAGGTGGTTGATCGTCTTCCCGCTGTTCGACCCGAGGTTGATCGCGTTCGCCGTCCCGGTCATCAGCAGCGGGCGGTCCCCGGTCCCGTACGCCCCGATCACCACCGGCTCCTTCTCGCTCCGCCCGGACTTGACCCAGTTCCCGAACGACTCGTGCCACACGTCGCCCCGCTTGAGCAGGAGCTGGTCGGCCGAGTTGTTCCGGATCAGGCTCGTCGCCTTCGCCAGCGACTTGACCGGGGCGGACGCCGACAGCCCGGAGTTGCCGTCGGACCCGGTGAAGCTCGACACGTACACGACCCGCGAGTCGGTCGCCGGGGCGATGACCGTCCACCCGGACTCGAGCGACACGCTCAGGAGCTGCCGGCCCTCCAGCGGCTCGAGGGCGGACGCCGGGTCGTGGGCGTGGCCCGCCGCCGCGTCGGGCGGGCCGCCGGCGTCGTCGGCCCCGACGCCGGCCATCCCGATCAGGGTGCCGGCGAACGGGCGGTCGGCGAACGCGGTGGCCAGCATCGACAGGCCGCGGGTGGTCGGGCTCGGGAGGGTCAAGGCGTCCTCGCGCTGTGGGTTCCGGTCACCCGCGGCGGCCGATGCCTCGGCCCCGCCGGTGTGTCCCCCGCCCGTGCCGGACGCGCCCCCGGACGACGATTCGTCCGAACGCAACGCCGGGCCGACCGCGCGGCCCGTACCCGTCGGGTGACGAGGTTTTCATCGACGGAGAAAGGGGGGCGGTTGAGGCGGGGCAGGTAATCCGCGCCGTTTCAGCACGGTTAGCCGAGTTGTTATCGGCAAGCACAGCGGTTCGGACGTCCGACGGTCTCGGGCGGGAGGGTTCAACTACTCAACGCGCCGTGCAGGGATCGAACCTGCCGTTTCCGAGTTTGGAGCCCGGCGTCCCGCCATTGGAACCGACGGCGCGAAGGGACGATCGCCATCGCACGTCGGCCGCCCGCTTGGGGAGACTGACCGGACGATCGGGTGTGGATGCACAGGGAGGGATTCGAACCCCCGGTTGCCCCGGTGGGGCTCCAGGTCTACAGCCTGGCGCGTTAAGCCGCTCCGCCACCTGCGCGGGACGTGTCTGCCGCCACCCGGTCGGGAGGTGGCAGACGGATTGGTGCGGCTGGACTCGAACCAGCACCCTGCCGCTTATGAAGCGGCCGCTCGGCCTTTGAGCTACGCACCAGACCCGGCGGGCCGTCGGCCGCGGTCGCCCGCAGTCCGTCTGGCACGCCGATGCCCGCGGGCGGCCCCCCTCGCCGCCCGCGGGCTGAGTTCACGTCGAGGCGACATCGCGCGGCGGCGACGGCGCGTCCGCCCGGCCGCCGTCGCCTGTCCCGGGCCGCCACCCCGCCAGCCGGACCGGCC
>JAQGHJ010000739.1 GCA_028288905.1 Phycisphaerales bacterium
CCATCGCCACGCCGGCCCTCAGGTCGTCCGCCCGCCCGGCCACCACCAGGGCGGCCCCGGCGTTCAGCACCGCCACGTCCCGAGCCGGGCTCGGCTCCCCGGCCAGCAGCCGCCGGACCATCCCGGCCGACTCCGCCGGCGACCCAACCTGCAAATCCGACAGCTTCGCGTACGGCAGCCCCAGCTCGGCCGGGTCGACCCGGAACGTCTTGATCTGTCCGTCCCGCAGCTCGCTCACCCGCGTCGGGCCGAGCGTGCTCAGCTCGTCCAGCCCGTCGTCGGCATGCACGACCCACGCCCGCTCGCTGCCGAGCTCCCGCAACACGCCGGCCAGCCGCTCGGTCAGCTCCGGGGCGAACACCCCGAGCAGCTGGTGCGACGCCCGAGCCGGGTTGGTCAGCGGGCCGAGCAGGTTGAACACCGTCGGGATGGCCAGCGACGTCCGGGCGGCCACCACGTGCCGCATCGCCGGGTGGTGGTTCCGGGCGAAGGCGAAGCAGATGCCGGCGTTCGCCAGGCACGCCCCGAGCACCCCCGGGGCCGCGTCCACCTTCACCCCCAGCTGCTCGACCACGTCGGCCGAGCTGCTCTTGCTCGTCGCCGACCGGTTCCCGTGCTTGACGACCTTCACCCCGCAGGCGGCGGCGAGCACGGCGGCGGCCGTCGAGATGTTGAACGTCCCGCGGACGTCCCCGCCGGTCCCGCACGTGTCGAGCACGACCCCGTCGATCGCGTGGGTGACCGGCAGCACCTTCTCCCGCATCACGGTCGCCGCCCCGACCAGCTCCTCGACCGTCGTCCCCTTAGCCGCCATCCCGACGAGCAGCCCGCCGATCTCGGCGTCGGTCGCGTTCCCGCTCATCAGGTACCAGAACGCCCCGCGGGTCTCCTCCCGGGTCAGGTCCTCCCGGCGGCAGAGCTTCAGCAGGATCTCGCGGAACGGCAGGGCGGGCACGGGCATGCGGGGGAAGATACCAACCCCGGCCACAGAGGAAAGGATCGGACGCCCGGGCGACCGGCGTCACGCCAGCCGCCCGCCCCGCAGCCGGTACCGCCGCACCAAGGCCCACGCCCGCCGGCACAGGCCGGTCGGCACGCCGGGCCCGGGGGTGGCTTTGTAACTCTCGGCCCGTGGGGTGTCCAAGGCGTACACCACCCCGTCGTGCTGGGCGTCCAGTCGCGGCTCGCGGACACCGGCCAAGATCGAGTCCGCCTGGTGCAGCGTCGCCAGCCGGACCGCGTCCGGCACGCCGGCCGGCACCTCGGCCCCGTCGTCGTCCGCGCGGGGGAACTCCCGGTGCTGGTCCGGGTCCGCCCGGCAGCCCTGGTACGGCATGGCCGCGTCGATGTCGGACGTCGCTAGGGCCAGGGCCGTGGCTTGTTCGGCCTCGGCCGCCGCCTTGAACGCCGCCAGCCCCGGCAGCAGGGCGGCCAGCGCCGTCGCCGCCGAGACGTCGAGGTACGGAGTGCCGATCTCGGTCGGCACATCGGGATCCGTCGGCATGAAGCACCTCCTGAAAAGCACGAGGAATGACGAAGCCCGAATGACGAATGACGAATCGGCGGGAGGCATTGAGGGACTCTCCCCGTTTCGTCATTCGTCATTCGGGCTTCGCCGCGGTGCCGCGGCGCTACGGCAGCGGGTTGAGCCACGCCTTGTACGTGATCGACGGCGTCGTCCCGCCGGCCGCCAGGGACAGGCGGACGAACCGCCGCCGCACGACCCCGCGGACCTGCGTGACCCCGTTCCCGGTGACGGCCGCCGCTGGCCCGCACGCGGCGTACGTCGCGCCGTCGGCCGACTCCTGTAGGGTGAACGCGTACGACTCGTTCCCGTCGGCCGCGTCCCGGCTGACGACCGCGACCAGGCCCGACATCCGTTGCCCCGGTCCGCCGGGCGCGTACCCGATCCCGAGGTCCAGGGCGGGCGAGTCGAACGCCGCCGTCTTCGTGACCGTGTCCTGCAACAACAGCCGCTTGTCCTGCGGCGTCGGAATGGTGGGGGATGACATGAAAGGCTCCTTTTGAAGAGAGAAGTCCTTTGTCATTGGTCCTTTGTCCTTCGTCCTTTGCCAAAACGCAGGACCGCGCGCCCGCGACGCAGCGACCAAGGACAAGAACCAGCGACAAGGGACCAAGGACCAAGGACCAAGGACCAAGGACAAATGACGAATGACGAATGACAAGGGACGGCCGTACTCGGCCACTGCGGCTCACGCCTCCGTGATGCCCTTGACCCGGCACGCGGCCCGCGGGTGGAACATGCCCAGGCCCATCGCCGACTCGACCAGGTCGCTGTAGAACGTGCCGAGCAGCCCGACCGCGACGTGCTCGATCATCTTGCTGCCGATCAGCCCCTGGACGTGCTCGCCGTCGACCTCCGACCCGGGGCGGATGACGTACAGGCTGGTGGTGGAGGCGCTGGCACCGTGGGCCTCGTCGAACGCAAGGATCGGGGCCTCGTCCCCGTCCTCGTCCAGGACGTGGATCGCCGCCCCGTCGTACTCGGGGACCTGCGGGCCGACGTCCCGGACCGTCGCCCCGCCGGCCGCCCCGCGGACGAGGGCCGAGAGCTGCCGGCGGACCGTCTTGTTGCACACGATGATCTTGCGGGCGTTCGACCCGGCGACCTGGTCGAGCGCCTGGTCGAGCAGGTCGAGGGTGAGCGGGCCGCCGTTCGCCGCCGGGGACAAAACCTGGGTGCCGGTCAGCCGGGCGTTGAGCCCGTAGAACTGGAGCGGGTCGGCGGCCGGGTCGCCCTTGATCACGTACCGGTCGAAGAACAGCCCGGCCTTCTTCACCTTGGCCGCGATCGCGTTCGCCCGGGCGGCGTCGCCCTGCTTGTTCACGATCTGGCGGTCGGTCCGGACCTCCCCGCCGAAGATCGACAGCGTCTCGACCTGCGGGTTGACCACCCCGGTGTCGTCCGCGTACCCGTCGTTCAGCCCGCGGAACGCGATCCCGCCGAGCGTCGTCTGCCGGTTGTACGTGTAGGCGAACCCGTCGACCGGGACGAACCGGAGCACCTTCAGGAACACCGACTCGTTCGTGATCTCCTGCACGATCCCCCGCCGCATCGGCGACCGGGACTGGTTGGCGAAGTCGAGGAGTGAGACGGCCATGGGAGGGTCCTTTCTTGGGGAGAGCAGAGGGGAAGAGAAGAAGAGGGGAAGATCGGAAGTTCAGCGGGAGGCGGGGCGGTGGGCAGAGGGCAGCGGGGCCGACTCCGGCCCCCTCTCCCGGCGTACCGGGAGAGGGAGCAAGAGGCTTCGTCCCCTTAACACATGTTTCTGA
The DNA here is from genome assembly GCA_028288905.1 of Phycisphaerales bacterium. Classification (GTDB taxonomy): domain Bacteria; phylum Planctomycetota; class Phycisphaerae; order Tepidisphaerales; family Tepidisphaeraceae; genus Humisphaera. Next base: position 3,295 of record JAQGHJ010000739.1, read on the forward strand.
CCAATAGCAGTAGAAGCAGCTAATCCGCCCCGACAAAGAGCGGCTCGTCCTCGTCCGCGGCGGCCGACGCCGCGGGCGGCGGGCCGGCTGGGCGTCGCGGGTCCGC
>JAQGHJ010000757.1 GCA_028288905.1 Phycisphaerales bacterium
GAAGGTCGACCTCGACGCGCTGACGGCCGCGAGCCGGGACCGGCTGTTCCGCCGGACCGGCCGGCTGCTGCGGCTGCTGGAGCGGTACGGGTTCGCTCACTTCGACGCCAAGGCGAGCAACTGGATCGTCCGCCCCGACGAGGTGACCAGTCCCGGCCCGGTACTGATCGATGTGGATGGCCTCCGCCGCCGACACTGGCCGGCCCTGGGCATCCAACGCCTGCTCCGCAGCCTGCTCGGCCGCCGGCAGTACGGCCCAGCCGACTCGCGGGCGCTGTGCGAGGGGTACGCGCCTCGGGCGAGGTTGGAGGCGGCGGGCTTGGAAGAGAGCGGGGGAGGGGGCGAGGGGGAGACTGGGAGCGAGGAAGAGGCGGCGGAGCGGTCGGCTGCGCCGTGACGCGGGGCCACCACGTTGGGGAAATTGAGCTCTCTCCCGCCTTCACTCTCCCTTCCCCGCCCTCCCCACCCCCACTCTACGTCCCCCGCATGCAGCGCATCGAGCTCGCCCAACCGCCCCGCCGGGTCCTGATCGTTAAGCCGAGCGCCGTGGGCGACGTCGTCCACGGGCTGCCGGTGTTGGACCTGCTCAAGCGGCGTTGGCCGGGGGCGGCGGTGTCGTGGCTCGTCACGCCGGCGTGCGCGGGCGTCCTCGACGGGCACCCGCTGCTGGCCGAGGTGATCCGGTTCGATCGCAAGCGGTACGGGCAGGCGTGGCGGCGGCCGGCCGAGCTGCGCGGGCTGCTCGACTTCGCGGCCGGGCTGCGGGCCCGGCGGTTCGACTTGGCAATCGACCTCCAGGGTTTGTTCCGCAGCGGGTGGTTGACGTTCCAGACCGGCGCGCCAGTGCGGGTCGGGTTGGCCGACGCCCGGGAGATGGCCGGGCTGTTCTACACGCACCGGGTCAACGTCGGCCGGCGGGAGCAGCACGCGGTCGAACGTTACCTGTGCGTGGCCGAGGCGCTGGGGGCGGGCCGGGGGCCGGTGCGGTTCCCGTTCGCCGCGACGGCGGCGGACGCCGCGTCGGTCGCCGCCCGGGTGCCGCCGCGTTACGCGGTGCTGTTCCCGGGGACGAACTGGCCGACGAAGCGGTGGCCGGCCGAGAAGTTCGCCGCCCTCGTGAACCCGCTCCGCGAGCGGTTCGGGTTGGAGGCGGTCGTGGCCGGGGCGCCGAACGAGGTCGAGCTAGGGGCGAGGGTCGTCGGGGCGGCCGCGTACCTGGCGGGGAAGACGACGCTGAACGAGCTCGTGGTCCTCGTCGCCGGCGCGGCCCTCGTCGTGAGCAACGACAGCGGCCCGATGCACGTCGCCGCCGCCCTCGGCCGGCCGCTCGTCGTCCCGTTCGGCCCGACGAACCCCGTCCGCACCGGCCCGTACGGCAGGCCCGACAGCGTGGTGCGGCTGGAGCTGCCGTGCAGCCCGTGTTACAGCCGGCGGTGCAGCCACCAGACGTGCTTGCGGGGGTTGGAGGTCGAGGCGGTACTGGCGGCGGCGGGCCGAGAGTTGGAAGGCGAGAGGCGACGGAGGACACGGCCGTCGTCGACCGCTCCAAGCCCTGAAGGGGCGGAAGCACCATAGCCCGGGGCGCGAGCCCCGGATCACAGAGCGGCGAAAACCCAGAGCCCCGGAGGGGCGATAGAGCCGGACGGCGCGAGCGCGTCCGTGTGCTCTTTCGCCCCTCCGGGGCTCTGGGTTTTCACTTCGATTCCCGAACTCGGGGCTCGTGACGCGCGGCTCACGCTTCCGGGTCAATCGGGCCGTCATCGACGCTACTCGTCGTCGCGGCGGCGAAGGGCACCGCCGACGAAACGGTCGCGGCCGGCACCGCGGGCGGCGGGACGCGTTCCGGGGCGGCGGCCGGCGTCGGTGCCGGGACCGCGTTCTTCCCGTCGGCGACCGTCGCCTCGGGCGCGACGGTATCCGGGACTGGCGTCGCCCGCATCAGGCCGACGGCGTAGTGGCCTTGCAGCACCGCCCCGGCCCCGACGGCCATCGACGGGGCGGTCACATCCCCGATCAGGTCGGCCTCGGGCCCGACCAGCACCGGGCCACGGCTGGTCACCTCCGCCTTGACCTTCCCGCGGACGATCAACCCGCCGCAGTGGATGCGGTCGGCGATCACGTTCCCTTTCTTCTCGACCGTCACGATCCCGGTCGTCTCGATCGCCCGGCGGGCCTCGTACCGGCCGATGAGCAGGTCCTGGAGTTCCAGCCGCTTATAGCAGTGCTTGCAGGTGACCGTCTGGGCCCGCCGCCCGACCTCCTGCGCCTTGCCGCAGTGGAGGCAGACCACGGTCACCGTGTCCGGTGCCGGGCCGCCGCCGGGCCGGGATGGAAGGTCGGAGCTCATGACAGATTGCGGATTTCAGATTGCCGATTGCGGATTGAAAGGCAAGGGAATTGTAGGACGGGGCCGGCCGGCTCACCTTCTTCCAATCCGCAATCGGAGATCCGCGGTCCGCAATCCCGCATCACTTCACGTTGGCCGGTGGGTTGGGCTGGTTGATCGGCGGGCCGCCCTTCTTGGCGTCGAACGCCGGCGGCGCGTTGCCGCGGGGGCCGTTCTTGACCGCGTCGGGGCCGACGGTGACGTGCCCGCTGAAGATCGCGCCCTCGTCGACGACGAGCTTGCTGGCCCGCAGGTCGCCCTCGTAGCGGGCGGTGTTCTTCAGCTCGATCCGGTCGTTGGCCGACAGGTTCCCGTGGACTTCGCCCTCGACGACGATTCCGCCGGCGTCAACGTCGGCGGCCATCCGGGCCTCCTTGGTGACGTGGATGCGTCCCGGGGTGGTGACCTTCCCCTCCAGCTTGCCCATCAGCCGCATCCCCTTCTCGAACGTCAGCTCCCCCTTGAAGCTGGCGTCTGGGCCGAGGACGGTCGGGAACTCTTGGTTGCTCGGGTTTTCGGCCATGTACTTGAGTGCCTCCGGCACGCGGGGGTTGGGACGGATCGCGGTGGGGCCGGGGCCGGGGAACCGCCCGGGCCGGACCGGCGGCCGCCGCGGCGGGCGGAAGTATAGCCGCGGCGGCACGACCCTCACAGCCCGCCTGATTTCCGCGTCATCCGCGAAGGGCCGCCCCGGTTTAACGGATTCGCCGGCATCCCGCCGGCCGGACTGCCGTTGCCCTGTCGCTACGCCGTTCGCCGAACTCCCACCCTCACTCAAACGGGTGGTCCCCTTTCCAAGCGATCGCCGGAACCGGCGTGGCCCGTTCCGGCGGTCCCGGTTTTGGCGATCTGGCGGGCCCCGAGCGGCGGCCGGTATCTCTGCTGTCGTGACGCGCCGGCCAACCGGCGGTCCCGGATCGGGCCGAGCGGTTCGGCTCTCCGGGGCCGGACGGACCCAACGGTGCCCCGTACCCAATGTGACCGTCATGGACCCAAGATCCTCCGCCCGCCGTTTGTCCCGCCGGCCGACCCGCCCCGCCCCCGCCGGCTCGCCGGCCGGGCCGCAAATCGACCCGGGTAGCGACGACGGCCTGACCCACGCCCACTTCGCCTGCCGCTTGGCACTGCGGATCGCCCGCGCCCTGCACGAGGCCGGGTCGGAGCCGGTCCGTCGGAAACGCGTGCTGCTCGGCGGGCTGTGCGCCGCGGCCGGGGCCGACCGCGGCGTGCTGGCCGTTACCCGGACCGACTTGCGGACCGGGCGGCACGATTTGGTGTCCGCCGTCGCCGGCCACATGCCGACGACGGCGGTATCGGCCGAAGCGGCATCAGCCGAGGGACGCCCGCCGCCCGACGGTCGATCGCAGGACGACGAACGCTCGACCCGCGCGAGTTCGGCCGGCCTCCCATACCCGCCGTCGCTGGTCGACGAGGCCGTGCCCGGGGCGGCGGACGACCCGTTCCCGTCCGTCGCGGTGGCCGGGCCGGGGCCGGTGCTAGACACGTTCCTGCCGCTGAACGGGCTGCGGCTGGTCGCGTGCCTGACGCTCGCCCGCCCGCCCGGCGCGCCGCGGTTCGCGGCCGCCGACCGGGCCCTCGTCGAGCTGCTGCACGCCGAGTGCGCGGGGGTGTACGCCCACGACCGCCACCTGGCCGACCCGGCTGTGTGGGACGCCCCGCCGCCAGCCGAGCGGCGGGCGCTGCAGGACGTGCTGGCCAGACACAATTCCGCCGCCGTCGCCCGGCGGCAGGGAACCGCCGTAGCGGCCGCCGAGCGGCTGGTCGCGACGGTCTTCGGTCGGCTCGGCGTGTCGTCCCGGTCCGAGCTGATCGCGCGTTGGGGGGAGTGAGCGACGGCAACTGCGGCGGCCGCCCGGCACACATTCACACGAGGCTAACCGGCGACAGCTAAACAGGCGTTGCCGGAGCGGCACCCGCGAAGCGACAACCCCCGGGGCGGCCCGTGGCCGACTCCATCAATCCGGAAGGCGGCCCCCAATGCGGAAGCGACGCGTGGCGTACGGCGTGTGGACGGCCGGGGTTCTGGCGGGGCTCGCGGCCGCCGTCACGGGTTGGCCGGCCGGGGCGGTCGGGCGCGCCGCGGAAACGGACACCCGGCCGCCCGCTGCGAAGGACGTGGCCGGTCACGTCCCGCCGACGACAACGAGCGAGGCGGCAGACCCGCCGGTGGCACCGACCGCCGCCGCC
>JAQGHJ010000766.1 GCA_028288905.1 Phycisphaerales bacterium
CGCGTCGGGGCGTCGCGCCGGGCCGGTGACTCCGAACGAGGGACAACGATGCTGCACGCGGTCAAGGTGTACGGGGTCAAGCGGTGTCCGGGAACTCGCCGGGCGGCGGGGTTGCTAGACGACCTCGGCGTCCGATACGACTACTTCGACCTCGACGCCGACCGCCACGCGGCCGCGTGGGTGCGGTGGAAGTGCCCCGGCCGCCCGACCCCGGCCGTGCTTGTCGGGTTGACCGTGCTGGCCGCCCCGACCCCTGCCGAGTTGCGGGCCGCCCTGGCCGCCGCCGGGATGGCGGTGCCGCCCGCGACAACGGTGGCATCGGCCACCGGTCCCCTGCCGGCTCACGCGATGAACTGATCGGCCGCGCGATGAGTGGACCGTTCGCGCCGGACGCTGCCCCGAACGCCTTCCGCTAACGTCGTCCCGGCACCACCTGAGCACCCGGGGCGGCCGCGGGCTCCGCCCGCTCGGCCCCGGCGTGGGGCAGGCGGGGTGGCGCGATCAGGTCACCCCGATCTCGGTTGCTTCCCGTCCGCACCCCCTCGCCCCCTCGCCCGTCCTCTCGCCCGCCCGCTATACTTCCTCGCGGCGCCCGGCACCCCGCCGGGCGCGTGCCGCCACCGTTGCCGGGGCTTGAGGAACCGTCGCTTATGCCGCTCATCATCAACGGCCAGCGGGTCGAGGACGCGCTGCTCGACAACGAGTTCAGCCAGATCAAGGCGTACCACGAGAGCCTGGGAAACACCTCGTGCTGCGAACGGGACCCGGAGTTCCGGGCGACGGCCCGCGACAACATCGCCGCCCGGGTGCTGCTCGCCCAGGCCGCCGCCCGGGACGTCGAGCCGACGCCGGACGCCGAGGTCGACGCGGCCGTCGCCAAGCTCGTCGACGAGTACGGCGGCCGCGACTGGTTCTTCATGCGGACGGGCGCGACCGAGGAGCAGATGCCGCTCGTCCGCCGGGACGTGGACGTGGACCTGCGGGTCAAGCGGATGCTCGACCGGCTGGCCGACGCCGACGACACCGCGACGGAGGCCGACCTGCGGGCGCACTACGAGCAGCACCTGTCAGCCTTCCTGACTGACGAGCAGGTGCGGGCGTCGCACATCCTGAAGAACCCCAAGGGCGAGGGGGCCAAGGCCGCCTACGACGAGCTGCGGGCCGTCCGCCGCCAGCTCAAGGCCGGGGCCGACTTCGTCGCGATGGCCGAGCAGCACTCGGAGCGGGGCGAAGGCACGTCGATCGACCTCGGGCTGTTCAAGCGGGGCGAGCTGGCCCCGGAGTTCGAGGCCGTCGCGTTCTCGCTCGACGTCGGCGAGATCAGCCCGATCTTCACGACCCAATACGGCATGCACGTCATCACGGTGACCGAGCACAAGCCGGCCGAGCCCAAGCCGTTCGAAGAGGTGCGGGACGAGGTGATCACCCACCGCCGGGCGCTGCGGCGGGACGCGGCCACGCGGGCGCTGGTCGAGCGACTAAGGCGCGACGCCGTGGTCGAGGAGATTGACGCCGAGGCCGAGGCGGCCGCCGCGATGGCGTGAACTGTTTGGCGACGCGAGGGCGACGGTGCCCCGCGAGCCGCGGGGGGGAGGTCCGGCCATGAGCCTTCGCGCGGCCCGTTACACGCTTGCCGCCCTCGCGGTCGCGGGTGCGGTCACCGTGCGGTCCTGGTGGTGGCCGGTCATCGTTCACATGCTCGCCTGGATCGTGTTCGTCGCGGCGGTTGTGGCGGTGACGCTGTTGCTCACCTACCCGGTCGCGTTCGCGTACCACCTGTGCCGCACGCAAAGTCCGTCTGCCGCGTCCGGCCGCGCGTGGCGGACGACCCGCCGCGTCGTCGCGCAGGTGGCGGAGGCCGTGTGACGGATCCTACGCCGCCCCGTCGCCTCGACTACGCACCGCCGAGCCGGCGGACGCACACGCCGCCGCCTTCATCGCCGGCTGGGGCCGACGGGTCGTGGGGGTGCCTGATCCCCGGCGCGGGCCTCCTCGCGATCGCGTGGCTCGGGAACACCTTCGGCCCGGCGTCCGACCGCGGAGGGTTTGCGGTGGCTCGCCCTGCCTCAACTCGCTCGGGCTCGTCCTGCTCGTGGCCGTTTTGGTGTCAGCGTCCTCCGGCGTCCCAGACCGGGCCGACGACGCGGACTCGGACGGCGACGCGGAGGACGTGGAGCGCGACTTCCGTACACCGTCCGAGCCCGAGACCGACGAGCCGTGATCCCGCGTCCGCCTGCGGCAAATCACTCCCCCGCCTTTCAATCCGCAATCGGCAATCCGCAACCCGCAATCTCCTCCCTCACTCGCCCGCCGCTGGCACCAGGTAGCTGTCGTACACCCACGCCGGCCCCACGTCCCGGCCGCGGACGCCGTTGGCGGCTAGGTCGGTTGGGACGGCGTCGCCCGTTAGCGGGGCGGCGGCGTAGGCGGTGTAGATTTGGTCCCGGTAGATGCCCTTTGCGTCGCGCGGAGGGCCGTACCCGCAGTACGGGGTGCCCTGGAACTCGACGACCCCGGTCGAGTACAGCACGTTCTGCCCGGCCCGGCCGTGGTTCGGGCTGTTGGCGGCGGCGAACGCCCGGCGGGGGGCCGCGTCGTACGCCGGGCCGGC